>JBASAV010000670.1:0-5401 GCA_049650785.1 Lewinella sp.
ACCCAGGTCATCGATGTGCAAAGTGGGCAGACCAGTCTGGACGTATCCCTGATATCGGAGGCCCTCGAATTGGACGAGGTCCAGGTAATCAGCGGGGGAGAGGATCTCAGCTACAGCGTCATCCGGCGGGCGATTGCCAAAGCGGACTATCACCGCAACCAGCTGGACCGTTACTCCGCGGATGTGTACCTAAAGGGTATCGGGAAGGTCGACAAGATCCCCGGCTTGCTGAAGAAACTGGCACCCAAGGAGGAGCGCCAGGAAATCGAGGAGGTCGTCGGGCGCAGTTTCACCAGCGAGACTACCAGTAAGATTACGTACGAACGGCCGAATACCTTTTCCGAGGAAGTGGTGTCGCGGTATGTGGTGGGGGAGGAGAATTTTTCCGTCAGCGGTTATGTATTCTCCAGTTTTTATCAGCCGGAAGTGGCGGATATAGTAAGTCCGCTTAGTCCTAAAGCCTTTGCGTACTACAAATTTGAGCACGATGGCGTGTTTGGCGACCAGGGCGAATTAATCAACAAGATTCGGGTCATTCCACGGAGTCGCGGGGAAGGGGTGTTTGAAGGGGACATCTATATCGTGCAGGATGACTGGTCGCTCCACAGTCTGGATCTACGGACCTACCATACCGGCTTCACGATCAATATCAAGATTAATTACAACGAGGTCGAAGATCATATCTGGTTGCCGACCACCACGGCGATCTCCGGTAGCGGTGGCTTACTTGGTATAAAGCTTTCGGTCCAGTACATCGCCAATACGAGCAACTACGATATTGAACTCAACCCCGACCTGGGTGGCTACATCGAGGTGATCGACGAGAAGACCCAGCCGGAGATAGCGGCCGAGACCCGCCGGGAAAACCGATCGGAGGGTTATGAAAATACCCTCGAGGAGGGCGGAGAGCTTACGCGGAAGGAGCTGCGCCAGTTGCTTCGCTCTTATGAAAAAGAAGAGCAGGAAAAACAGGAAGAACCGGAGGTCGTCGGAAACTACACCTTTAAGGACGATAGCGTTAAGACCATTCGCGACTCCGCCGCCTGGGAAGCCGTCCGGCCCATACCGCTCACCGCCGAGGAAATCGATGGGTATCGCTACCAGGATAGCGTCGCACGGGTCGCTAAAATCGATTCGATCGCGGAATCTCGCGGGCAACCCACCGAAGCCGAAAACAATAAGAAAAAGCGTTCGCTACCAGGCATTCTTCGGTGGAACTGGATGCCCGACGCGGTCTTCAATCCCGTGGAAGGCTACGCCGTAGGCCTGAAGCTCACTAAAGCGATCAACCGGACAGTGCAGGAAGATACCAGCAGCCATAAGGTGCGCATGGGAGACGTCAGTATCCGCTCCCGCTACGGCTTTGCCTGGAATCGGCTCAGTTGGGAAGTGGGGTATCAGAACTGGACCAACAAGCAGAACAAGGGACGCTACAGCTTCTCCGGCGGCCGCTACCTCAGTCAGTTCGACGATAACCCCGCCATCGACCCCATCATCAATACGGCCACGGCGCTCCTATTCGGAAACAACTACGCTCGCCTGTACGAACGGGCCTACGGAGAGGCTACCTACCGCAAGCGGTACAGCGATGCCCTGAGCGTGGGTGGCCGGATTCGCTATGAGGACCGCCGGTTGGTCAGCAACAACACCGACCACCGCTGGTGGGGAGAAGATGAATTCGCCTACGCCTCCAATAATCCCTTCAACGAGGAGGTAGGAGATATTACGCAAGTACGCAACGCTGCCCTGGTCACGCTGAGCGCGGCCTGGCGTCCCGGTCTCAAGTACGTGGTCCGTAACGGCAGGCGGGAATTAGTCAATGACTCGGCTCCCACCCTGGGCATCCTGGTGGAATCCGGCTTACCGTCCATTGGAGAAAGCGCATCCGATTTCACGCGATTGCAGGGGAGCTACCGGCACAAATTCGAGGCCGGGCCCCGGGGATCTATTCACCTGCTGGCCCGGGGGGGTGCCTTTATCGACCGGACCTACGTCGACTTCCCGGACTACCGGCATTTTGCCACTTCGGAAATTCTGCTGACCCGGTTGGACCCCATCGGTAGCTACCGGCTGCTCCCTTATTACCGCAACAGTACCGCCGAAGAGTACGTCGAGGTGTATGCGCACTATCAGTTCCGCAAGTTCCTGCTCACCCAGATCTTCGAATTGCACCTGATGGGCCTCAAGGAGGATCTGTTCGTGAATTACCTCTATACGCCTACCTCCGACCATTACACGGAAGTTGGCTACTCGCTGGACAACATCCTGCGGGTGGCCCGCCTGGAGTTTGTAGCGGCTTTCCGCGACGGGGCGTACGATGACTTTGGGGTCCGCCTGAGCGTTACGACGACCTTCTTTGGGAATGATGATGCGGGTACGGAGACGGTAGAGTTTTAGGTAGTAGAATGGGCTACCGGATGGCTTTGCTCGCCTTCGGCTCGTGTTCTCAACACGGATTAGCTTCGCCGCTACTTCGTGGTTACCCGCAGGACTCCGGATTACACGGATTATCGAAGATGCTGCGCACTTCCCAGCGAAACTTAGCGTCTGTTTGCAACTCGGTGTTAACTCTCCGTCGCGCAGCCACCCCTCCAGCTTTGGCTTTTCCCCGGTGGCTCCGCGTGCAGTGTAGCCTCTGGGTTTAACCCAAGCTATACCGCCAAAAAATCCCGGATAATTCGTTCCCCCACGGCCGCCGATTTCTCCGGGTGAAACTGAGCGGCATAAAAGTTATCCCGCCGCATCATCGCTGCGAAGTCGATACCACAGTAATTGGTGGTTGCTACGGTATCGGGACCGGATTCGACGAAGTAGCTATGAACGTAGTAGCAATAGCCGCCGTCTACCTCATCACTGAGCCAGCCATTACCGTCCCTTACCTGCACGTCGTTCCAGCCCATATGCGGCACCTTTTCGCCGTTCGTCGGACGGAATTGCCGGACTTGTTCGGGGAAGATGCCCAGGCAGTCCACGTTCCCTTCCTCGCTGTGGCTACACAGCAGTTGCATGCCTACACACACGCCAAAGACCGGCTGCGTGAGCGAGCGGATGACGTCGGCCAGCCCCGTTTCATTAAGGTGCGCCATAGTGGAGGCCGCCGCTCCCACGCCCGGAAAGATCACCTTATCGGCGGTGCGGATTTTGGCCGGGTCGGCCGTCAGTTCGTGCTCGACGCCGATTCGCTCGAGGGCATATAAGACGGAGCGGATGTTGCCGGCGTTGTAGTTGATAATGGCTACCATAGCGCAAAGGTAGGTCAGCCCGGGAAAGAAGCGCCGACCGCCCGAACCAAAATCAACAAGCCGCCGTACCTTCCCCTAACCCACACTGCGAACGAACCACTCCCCCTCCTATGAAAAAATTCATGTTTGCCCTCTTTGCCTTGCTCGTACTCTGTAGCCACGACATGTACCTCAAGCTGGACAGTTTTTTCCTCGAGCCTAACGCCGAAGCCTCCATTCAACTTTTCAATGGCACCTTCGCCGAAAGCGATAACACCATTGACCGGAATCGCATGATCGATGTGAGTGTGATCGCCAACGGTGAACGCTTACAGATGGATAGCACGCAGTGGCGGGAGGACGGCGACGTAACCGTGCTGGATTTTACCACCGGTGAGCCCGGAACCTACGTAGCCGGTGTGAGTACCCGCGCCCGAAGTCTGGCCATGGAGGCGGAAGCGTTCAACAGTTACCTGGAGCACGATGGGGTCGTGGATGAATTGGAAAAGCGCCGAGCAAACAGTACGCTCGATACGGATGCGGTGGAGAAGTACAGTAAGCACGTCAAGACCATCGTCCAGGTGGGCGATACGAAAAGCGATGACTGGCAGACGCCCCTCGGGTACCCCATCGAATTTGTCCCGATGAGTAATCCCTACGACCTACACGCCGGTGACCCCTTCCGCGTCAAGCTACTCTGGCAGGGACAACCCCTGGCCAACCAACTGGTGATCGTAGACGCCGAGATGGGCGATCCCGGCCATGAGCACGGAGAGAGCGCAGATCACAGTCACGAAGCGGGTGCAGACCACGACCATGGCGAAGAAGCGGAGGGACACACCCACGAAGGCATGAGCCAGGTGCGTACGGACGACGCCGGCATGCTCGATTTTGAGGTCAGTCACGACGGTAGTTGGTTCCTGCGGACCATCTACATGGTAAACTCGGAGGAAGAAGGATTGACCCACGAATCAAACTGGGCCACCCTGACCTTTGCCGTGGAGCACGGACACAGCCACGCCGACGGTGCGGATCATACCCACGAGCACGAAGGCGGAATCCCCTCTTACGCCTGGTGGCTGGGTAGCCTTGTTCTCGTTGGCGGGCTGTTTGTGTATTTCAAGCGGACCGCTTAGATGGTCGGTAACAAGACGCGCCTTACTGTTCTTACCGCGAGCTTTTTGCTGCCGTTGGTGCTGGCCGCCCACGGCGTTAGTTCCGGCGACCAGGCCATTCTCAGCGAAGGCGGATTACTGGCCTACATCTACGTCGGGGCCAAGCATATGGTCACCGGTTACGATCACCTGCTGTTCCTGGTAGGGGTGATCTTTTACCTGAAGGGGCTGCGCGATATCGTACGTTTCGTTACGGTGTTTACCGTCGGTCACAGCATCACCCTTATCGGAGCTACCTACCTGGGTATCCGGGCGGATGAGCATCTTGTCGACGCCGTCATAGCCCTCAGCGTGCTGTATAAAGGCTTTGAGAATCTGGACGGTTTCAAAAAGTGGTTTGGTGTATCGACACCCAATTTGCTCGTGATGGTTGGCTTGTTTGGCCTCATTCACGGCTTCGGCCTGGCCACCCGTCTGCAATCATTCGATATTGGAGCCGACCAGTTTCTAGCCAAGATCATCTCCTTTAACGTCGGGGTCGAACTAGGACAGGTACTGGCGCTGATCCCGATCGTATTCGTGATTACCCGCTGGCGGGAGAAGGAGAGCTTCGGAGCTTTTTACCGGGCCGTGAATATCTACCTGTGCATTGCCGGGGTGGGGCTGTTCTTCTGGCAGCTTTATGGGTATTATTCCGGGTAGGAGGGGGGTGAACGTTGTTGGTTGTGGGTTTTCCTCGTGGTAGCGCTGTCGGAGACAGCATCGTACTTGCGCTGCCGGAGGCAGCTTCCTACCGGCCCAGGTGGACCAGCAGTACACTCACGTCCGCCGGGCTGACGCCGCTGATGCGGCTGGCCTGGCCGATGGTGACGGGCTTGAGCTTATTGAGTTTCTGGCGGGCTTCCTTGCTCAGGCTGGTGAGCTGCTCGTAGTCGAAGCTCTTACCCAGTTTGATCCCTTCCAGGCGACTCATTTTCTCTACGACTTGCCGCTCGCGCTCGATGTAACCTTCGTACTTCAGGGTCACTTCCGCTAGGTTGACGATCTCCGCATCGTAGGGCCAGA
>JBASAV010000671.1:0-2877 GCA_049650785.1 Lewinella sp.
CGGAGGTGCTATAGCAGTAGCTAGATGCCCCACTTTAAAACCGCCGCCGCCCAGGTAAAGCCCGCTCCGAAGGCGGCTAGCGTGACTACATCGCCTTTCTTGACGCGCCCTTCGTCGCGTGCCTCGGAAAGAGCCAACGGGATGGACGCCGCGGTGGTGTTACCATACCGCATGATGTTATTGTATACCTGCTCGGGCTTCAACTGCATCGTTTGCTGTACGAACTGGTTAATACGCAGGTTGGCCTGGTGTGGAACCAGCAGGTCGAGATCCTTGATCGTGAGACCGGCGGCCTCCAGGGCCTCATTGATAACTTCGGGGAACTTCCGGACCGCCATTTTGAAGACCGCCTGTCCTTCCATGTGTGGGTACACGCGACCCTTATCGAGCATGTCCTGATTCCAGAATACCCCGCCGTACGGATTGTTTTCCAGGTCGTAGTCGACGTCGAAATCCTCGAGCCCGTACTTCTCAATGAAGTACCCCCCGTGCGCACCGGGGTACATGTAGCTCAACTTCTCGGCGTAGGTGCCATCGCTGTGCATCTTGGTCGATAGCACGGCCTTGTCCCTATCCTCGGTGGCTTCCAGGATAACCGCTCCGGCTCCGTCTCCGAAAATGACGCTGACGCCACGCCCGCGGGTGCTGAAGTCCAGCCCTACACTGTGTACCTCGGCGCCTACGAGCAGGATCTTTTTGTACATACCGGACCGTATGAACTGGTCGGCGGTACTTAATCCGTATATAAAACCCGAACACTGGGCGCGGATGTCCAGAGCCGCGATCTCGGTCTTGGCAATGCCCAGTTCCCGTTGCAGCAGAACACCGGAACCCGGAAAGTAATAGTCGGGACTCAGGGTGGCAAAGACGATGAAGTCGATGTCCTCCTTATCGATACCTGCGTCCGCGATAGCGCGCAGGGAAGCTTCCAGAGCTAGGGTAGTGGTCGTCTCTTTGGTACGATCGATGTAGCGGCGCTCCTCGATCCCGGTTCGTTCCCGGATCCATTCGTCGCTGGTTTCCATCACTTCGGTCAGGTCCTGGTTGGTGACTACGTTTTTTGGTACGTAGTGGCCGATACCGGTGATCGTGGAATAAGGCATGCAGAAGACTTTAGCAATATATAAGTGCGGTAAAGGTAGAATAATTTAAACGCCTACAAACTGTTAGACGGGGCGGCCATGGATGGGGGCCCGTTGTCTAAAAAAGTCGCTTGCGACGGAAGTAGAATATGACGGCCGCGCTCAGGATGATCGAGAGGATCAGGATGAGCACGAAGGTATAACTACGGTTCTGCAGGGGCATTGGGACGTTCATGCCGTAGAAGCTGGCGATGACCATCGGTACCGTGAGCACGATCGTAATAAGCGTCAGCCGCTGAATGGTGATGTTCAGGTTGTTCGAGATGATGGATCCGTAGGCGTCCATCGTACCATTCAGAATGTTGGTGTAGATATTCGCCATTTCCAGGGCCTGTCCGTTATCAATGATGATATCCTCGAAAAGATCCCACTGTTCCTCATCGTGGCGGATACCGAGGAAATCGGCCCGTTTCATTTTCATCTTCAGCAGTTCGTTGCCGTTCAGGGCGTTGATGAAGTAGACGAGCGACTTTTCGATACTGAGTAACTGTTTGAGTTCCCGGTTCCGGCTACTGTCGTATAACTCCTGTTCGATGAGGTTACGCTTCACGTTGAGGCGCTTCAGGCAGGTAAGGAAGCGATACACGGTGTGCTCGAAGATGCGGAGTACGAAGTGGCTACGCCGCGCCGGGTCGACGTTGCGGACTTTATTGTCAATGAAGAGCTGCAAAACCGGATGGTCCGGAGTGGAGCTGATCGTGATAAAGGCCTCGGGCGTCAGGATGATACCGATGGGAACGGTGATGTAGATACTGTCGTTCTCGGTCTCTACCTGGCTCAGGACGGGCGTATTGATAACGATGAGGCGGGCATCGTCTTCCCTTTCGTAGCGGGACCGTTCGTCGATATCGAGCGGGTCAGTCAGAAAGTCGATCGGTAATTCGTACCGTTCGGCGATCTCGGGAAGTTCCTCGGAGGAGAAAGGGGGGTACAGATGGATCCAGGCATCGGGGCCCGCTTCTTCAACGCGTCCCAACTGGCCGTTTGTGCTGGCATAGTAGCGGATCATGGCGGGACGTTTTGGTTACGCGGGGACAAAGGTAGTAAAAGGGGCCACTTCACCAACGGACCCAGAAAAAATGCCGGGTTTGCAACTTATCCCGATTCCCCTGACATTACCCCTCCACATTACTTCACCAACCGATTATTCATCATGACCCGCCCCGCCCGCGATCATCTATTCGAAGCGGAACTCCTCGTACACTACCGGGTGGTCTACAACTTCCTGTTGCGGATGACCGGTCATTCCAGTGATGCCGCTGACCTGACCCAGGAGACCTTTGCCCGTGCCTACCTGAAGATCGAGCAATACGAGGCGGGTACCAATGCCCGTGCCTGGTTGTTCTGTCTGGCCCGCAACCTGTTCATTAATGACTATCGCAAGCGGAAGCGTCGCGGTGAGCAGGAACTGGACGAACGCACGGCCTACCACATGCGGGACGAGGTGAATCCCATGGCCGGTTTTGCGGACCTACGTATCGCCGGCGCACTGGAGCGGGACTTCAGTGATCCCATCCTCCGTGCCATGACTTTGCTTACCGATCGCCAGCGCGCGATCGTCCTGATGGCGGATCTGTACGATTTTGCCGAAAAGGAAATTGCCGATGCCATGGAGATGCCGCTCAATACCGTGAAATCCGTGACGCGCCGCTCCCGGATTGCCCTGATCAAGCAATTAAGTGGCTACGCTGAAACAACGTTTGGTATTCTGAATACCCGCAATTTAGGTTAACGC
>JBASAV010000672.1:0-7897 GCA_049650785.1 Lewinella sp.
GAAGGTTGGACCGCGCTGCGGTCTTTTAGGCGGAGGTTATACTTCGGGTGGGTGTGCCCGAAATTGCACTTCGGGTGATGAAGGTTGGACCGCGCTGCGGTCTTTTAGGCGGGGGTTATACTTCGGGTGGGTGTGCCCGAAGTTGCACTTCGGGTGATGAAGGTTGGACCGCGCTGCGGTCTTTAGTTGGCTCGTGAGCTGTGCTCGCGTTTACGCCGGGTTTTGAGGGGGATGTCCCTAGCAAAGCGCGTGCGACTTGGCAACCGATCCCGACCCCAGCCAGAGCAAAGCATTTATATTGGAACGTACTCGCAGCAAAACACTCACCAAGCCTTCATGATAACCGTGATCAGAGCCCTCCAACCCAGCGACTGGCCTTCGGTGCGGGAGATCTACCTGCTGGGGATGGCGGCCGGTACCGCGACCTTCGAAACCGGGGCTCCGGAGTGGAATGACTGGGACGCCGATCACCACCCCTTTTGCCGGATGGTCGCCGAACGGGAGGGGAAGATAGCCGGATGGCTGGCCTTGAAACCCATCTCCAAGCGGGTGGCGTACCGGGGTGTGGCCGAAGGGAGCATTTATGTACACCCGGATTACCGGCGGGAGGGGGTGGCCGCGGAACTTATCCGGCAAGCTATCCCGGCAGGGGAGGCAGCGGGTATTTATTCGGTGCAAACCTCCGTTTTTCCGGAGAATGCCGCCAGTATCGAGTTGCTCTCCCACTTCGGCTTTCGCCGGATCGGGGTTCGGAAAAAAGTGGCCCGGCGGGATGGCGTATGGAAAGACAACGTACTCCTGGAGCGGAGAAGTGATCTGCCGGAGTATAATTGATGGTGACCCGCTTCGGCAGACGAACTCCGCTTCGCTGCGTTCGGCGGACGAAGCTTGGGGACGGCCGAACATTCTCAGGTCGTAGCCAATAGACATTTACTCCTACTATAATCCCCCGCGCTATGCCCGACCCCCTATATACCTCCCCCGAATACACGCTCCGCACCGATAGCGTAGAGCAGGGGAAGATGCGGGCCGAATGCCTTTCCCCCACCCACCTTCGCAGTAATTACGGAAATACCATCCACGACGACCGCGACCCGCGTACCGAATGGGAAATGGCCACTGATATTCCCGCCGGCGCAACGTACGCCTCCGAGCAGCCGCTGGTGGATACCCTCTTCAATCTGGCGAAGGAAGAAGCCCACCGCAACGTAGAGGAGGACGGAACCCTGCGCACTGGTGCCAAGTGGTCGGGCGTATGGACGCGAGATGTGAGCTACAGTGCCCTGTTGGCCTTTGCTATCCATAATCCTGAGGCGGTAAAGACCAGTCTGCGCGATAAAGTCAAAAGGGGCCGCATCGTGCAGGACACCGGATCGGGGGGCGCCTGGCCGGTATCGTCTGATCGTACCACCTGGGTGCTGGCCGCCTGGGAGGTGTACCAGGTAACCGGCGAACGGGACTGGCTGGAAGAGATCTATCCGATCATCCGGGCTACCCTCGACGACGATCGCAAGACATTGATCGACCCGGAAACCGGGCTGTACCGCGGGGAATCGTCTTTCCTGGACTGGCGTGAACAGACCTACCCACGGTGGATGGACAACGTCGACATCTACGAATCACTTTGCCTGGGGACGAATGCCGTCCATTACCGGGCGCACTACCTCCTGGCGGAGATGGCCAGTCTGCTGGGCGAGGACGGATCGGCCTACCGTCAAATCGCGGAGACACTCAAACGGGCCATCAACGATCGGCTGTGGTTGCTCGACAAGGGCTACTACGGGCAGTACCTCTACGGTCGTGATCACATGCTGGTGTCGCCACGTTTCGAGGCACTGGGGGAGGCGCTCTGTATCCTCTTTGATATCGCGGACGCCGAGCAATCTTCCTCGATCGTAGAGCGGTCGCCGCTGACCCCCTTCGGCGTTTCCTGTATCTATCCGCAGATACCGGATATGCCGCCCTACCATAATAACGGCGTTTGGCCCTTTGTCCAGGGATTCTGGAACCTGGCGGCCGCGCAGGCGGGGAACGGGGCGGCCCTGGAACATGGATTGGCGGCGATCTATCGGTCGGCCGGACTGTACCTCAGCAACTACGAGAATATGGTCGCCGAGAGCGGTGGCGTGATGGGAACGGAGATCAACTCCCACCGGATGCTGTGGAGCATTGCCGCGAATCTGGCCATGGTGTACCGCGTCTTCATCGGGATGGAGTTCCGGGCCGATGGGCTGTACTTCGCTCCTTCGGTACCAGGAAGCTACACCGGCACGCGCCGCCTGACGGGCTTTCGGTACCGGGGGGCTACGCTGGATATCTCCGTCAGCGGCTACGGTCAACGGGTGAAGACGGTACGGATCAACGGTGAGGTGGCGAAGGTTGCCTTTGTCGACGGGGAGGCCACGGGTAACATCAGTGTAGCCATTGAACTGGAGAATAAGGACTTCGCCTACGATACGATCAATCGCGTGGACAATCAATCTTCCCTGCCCACGCTCTGGGCCGGAAGGGTAGGGGGGGCGCTACAGTGGAGCCGGGTGGTGGGTGCTACCCACTATCACGTATACCGGAACGAGGAACTGTACCACCAAACCCCGGACAATGAATGCGAAGTAGATCCCTACGTCTATGGCTCCTACCAGGTGGCCGGGGTGGATGCGGACGGACAGGAGGCCTTCGCCAGTGAGCCGGTGCTGGTGACGCCGGTAGTGGAAATCTTTCAGGCGGAAGGCTACGCGCCGGCGGCCGACGTGAAGGAGAAAGTGGAACAGTTCACGGGCAAGGGCTTCATCGAGTTGACGCTAACCAAAAACCGTGAGGTGAACTGGGTGATTGAGGTGAAGCAAGCCGGCACTTACCTGATCGACTTCCGCTTCGCTAACGGGAGCGGCCCGATCAACACCGATAACAAATGCGCCATTCGTAGCCTCACGGTAAATGAGCAGTACGCCGGTGCGGTGGTCTTTCCCCAGCGTGGGGCGGAAGATTGGTCGAAGTGGGGGCACAGCAATGCCCACCGGGTGACCCTGAAAGCCGGATCGAATACTATCCTGCTGCACTTCGAGGATTGGAATAACAACATGGATGGGGAGGTAAACCGGGCGTTTATCGACTACATGCGATTGATGTTGGTGAACGACTGACATTTTATTGGCAGCTTACTTCCAGCGCTCCGTCGCCAACGTTTTAAGGGGGAGAGTCGTCTACCTGCTTAAACCCTTCCAAGTGCCTAAAATCCTTTACATCTGTTTGTTGTGCACGGCAATATCTGCCTGTGAGAAAGACGATATCAACGCGAATCGCTCCCCGTGGGAAGCTTCCCTCGACCGGGAAGGGCCCGTTGTTTCCTGCGAAGATGCCTTTCCCGGATGGAAGGTTACCATCCTGCCCGCTCCGCAGCCCCAGGTGATTCACGATGTCGATTTTCTGAATGGCGAAGTCGGGTTTATCGCTGGCAACGAAGGGTATCTAGGGTTGACTACAGACGGGGCGGAGACCTGGACACGCTTTGAACGCGGGTTCACCAATGCCAGCCTGAAGGCGGTGGTTGCGGTAAACCGGGATACCGTATATGCGGCCGGTGGATGGGAACGGGTAGGTTCCGAACAAGTGCCCGGTGCCATTATGCTCCACACTACGGATGGCGGGTCGACCCTATCTAAACGGAACCTGGATACGATCGTGGAGGTAAGGGATCTGTACTTCGAAGACGGTGAATCGGGTTATGCCATCGCGCAGGTCGACAGTGCCGGCCAGCCACCCTCACTCTTCCGGGTCACTGATGCCGGGGAAACCTGGACGCTACTCGATAAGGCGGACACGTTTTGGCTTCTCGAATTTGCCGAAGTGGAAGGGCGACTAGCAGCCGTTGGAATTGCCGGTATGCTACTTCATACCGCCGACGGTTCGGAGTGGGAGCCCATTTCATTTCCTACATCATTTCGCTGGGGTCCTTTCTTTGACGGGGGATCCATCGGCTTCGGCCACGAAACCGTAACCAGCTTTGAGAGCGATACGCTATTCCGCACTACGGACGGTGGACGCAACTGGAACCCGGTGCCCGGTCCGGTACCTTCAAGCAACTTATCCTACCTGGCCCCTGACGGCCACGGAATCATCATCAATCCACGCTACGAAGTGATCGGCGGTGATGTCCTTAGTCCCATAGGCCTACACATCTATACTACGGTGGACGCCGGCCTGAGTTGGGAACTTCGCAAAACCAGCGGTAACTGCGGTCTAGGCACCATCCTGTGGGAAATTACCCCGGATAAGGTCCTGGGGATAGGCCCGGAAACCCTGCTGTTGGAACGCGATAACTAGGGCCCACCGGAATAGGTCGGCCGGGTGTCGCAGGCATAGCGGGGAGAGGTATATCTTACGCGGTATGCTTAGAATTGTTATTTCGACCTTTATCATGCTTCTCCCGGTGCTGCTAGCGTCGCAGGAGGATTGTACCTGGACCGCCGATAACGGCAACGGTACATACACCAATCCCATTTTTCACGACGAATTCTCGGATCCGGATATGATCCGGGTGGGGGATGATTACTACCTCACCGGAACGACCATGCACGCTATGCCGGGCCTCCCGGTGCTGCACTCCCGCGACCTGGTGAACTGGGAACTGTTGACCTACGCCGCCGAGCTGCTCGATGAGGGGCCGGCCTTCCGGCTGGAGGACGGCCAGGATATATACGGGCAAGGATTCTGGGCGCCCTGCTTCCGCTACGACAATGGCACCTTCTACATCTTCAGTAACGTCAATGGCGTCGGTACGCAGGTATTCACCGCCACCGACCCGGCCGGCCCCTGGAAGCAGCAGCAGATGCGCGCCGACCTGCACGATCTCACGGTTCTCTTCGACGACGATGGCAAGAAATACGCCGTGTGGGGATACGATGAAGTGAAGATGGTTCAGCTCACTGACGACCTCCTCGACGTGGTGCCCGATACCGAACGGGTGATCGTACCGCGGGGCAGCGGGGCCGGCGAGGGTAGCCACATTTATAAGATCGACGGCAAATACATCATCACCAATACCAACTACGAGCCCATGTGCTACCAGGTCTGCCTGCGCGCCTACGAGCCCTACGGTCCCTACGAGATCAACGTGATCAGCGCCGAATCCAACATGGGCGTGGGCCAGCGGGCGCGCGTATTCAACACCCGGGGCGAGGCTCCCTACGACGTGGTCCGCTACGAGGAGAACTACGTAGGTTGTATCCCGATGCACCAGGGCGGTATCGTGGAGACGCCGTCGGGGGAATGGTGGGGTTGGTCCATGCTCGACTACAACTCGGTGGGCCGGGTAACCGGTCTCAGCCCCGTGACCTGGGAGGACGGCTGGCCCTATTTCGGGCTGCCCGGTAACCTGACGCGCACCCCCCGCAGCTGGGTGAAGCCGAACACTGGCGTCACCTTGGAACCATCGGCTCCCTTCGTACGCAACGATGACTTCGGCGGCCCCGAGCTGCAAGCGATCTGGCAGTGGAACCACGTGCCTGTGGAAGACAAGTGGTCGCTATCCGAACGGGAGGGCTACCTGCGCCTGCACGCCCTCCCGGCGGCAACCTTCTGGCGCGCCCGTAACTCGCTGACGCAACGGGGTATCGGTCCGGAATCCACCGCTACCACCCGCCTGGAACTGGACGGACTGGAAAGCGGCGACGTGGCGGGGCTGGCCCTGCTGAACCTTCCCTACGCCTGGCTGGGCATCATGGAGGAAGAGGACGGCCGCACGCTCCGGTATTTCAACCAGCAGACGGATGAAACCGCCGATGTGGAAATAGATAAGGACGCCGTGTGGCTACGGACACACGCTAACTTCGACACCGACACCGCCTACTTCAGCTACAGTCTGGACGGGGAAAGCTTTACTGACATTGGCGGGCCGGTCCATATGCCCTACCAGCTACGCACCTTCCAGGGCGTCCGGTACACGCTATTCAATTACCACACCGGAGGAGGGGAAGGGGGCTTCGCCGACTTTGATGATTTTGAGGTGGACGAGCCGCGGTGCAAGGGGCTGACGCGTCCGATTCCGCACGACCAGGTCATTGAGCTGACCAGCTTGGCAGACAGCAGCGTACTGGCTACCTGGCGCAACTTCTTACGTCCCGTCGGAGCGGACAGCCCCACTGCCGGGGATAGCCTGACCCACTTCCGCGTACTGGAGCGGGGACCGGGCCGGGTAGCCTTGCAGTCGGTGGTTACCGGCCGCTACGTCACGGTAAAAAATAACGGCGGCCTGGCTGAGGTGCGGCTGATGGATGCCGAGTCGGGCGATGCGTCCACCTTCCAGTGGATCGATATGCTCCAGGACGATCTCATGCTCATGTCGCTGGCCAACCACCGCTACCTGTTCGTCGATCCCGGCCAGGGGAGCCTGTGTTCCGCCGATGCCCGGGATGCGCGACCGGACCGGCAGGGCGGGGCGTGCTTCCGGTGGCGGCTGGTGGACTAGTGTACTGATGATCTATATACCTTCATATATGCCATGTAATCTTCTCGCCTTCGTGATCCTACTGACCCTACTGGCCTGCGGCGAGGTAGCCGACGGTAATGCCGAAACGGGAAACGACGATACATCGGTCCCTGAAAGGGAGTTACCCGACAGCGCCGAACAACCCGAAACGCTCACCAATACCACGGGAGACCTACAGGGGACCTGGCGCAGCGTGGACGACTCGCTCCATACCCTCACCTTCGAGGGGAACCTGATGATCATGGCCAACGAGGGGGAGCCAGCGGGGGAAGCGGAAAACTTCGTGCTTGGTTCCACCTGCCCGGGAGCTCCCGAGGCCAGCTCGGATAATGACGAGAGCCAGTACCTAAGCGTTCCCGACGCCGACCGTTGCTACTACCTCATCGAATTGACCGATACCACGCTGGAGCTGGGCTACCTCGGGCGGGGGAATACGCTGCGCTACATTCGGTAGCCGACCACCACAAACCCTCCGCTTTTTTGGTTATGTCAGCAAAGCGATCAACATGTACAGAGTAATCCTGACCGCCCTCGCCCTACTGATGGCCGTTGCCTGTGGCGAGGTATCCGAATCCGTCCAGCAGGCAGGCGAAAAAACCGTTACCAAGACCAATACCATCGGCGAGCTGCAGGGGAAATGGAAAAACGAGGACAACGTCTTGCAGACCGTGCGCTTCGAAGGAAATTTGATGATCACCAGCCAGCAGGGAAACGTGGAAACGGAAGAAAACTTCGTCATCGGCCGTACCTGCCCGGACGTATCCGACGCCGTGGAGCCGAAGGGGGAAGGTCGCTACCTAGCAATCCCGGATGATGGTCGGTGTTACTTTATCGGCAAGCTTTCGGCGGAACGGCTGGAGATGAGCCTGGTCGGGAAGGGGGATAAGCTGTGGCTTGTGCGGGTGGAAGAGGGGTAGCGGGGCGATTCGTGATATTTGAATGCTGATTTATGATTGGCTGCCGCGTAGAGATGCTCGCCTTCGGCTCGTAATTTTGAAACACAGATTTGACGGATTTTGGTCACGGATGGCCACGGGTTTACTTGCGTGGATTTGCTCGCCTTCGGCTCGTGGTTTCGAGACACGGATTTGACGGATTTTGGTCACGGATGGCTACGGATATGATCTAGTGGCTCTGCGAATCTTAGCGTTTCTAATTTCCTCAGCGGTAGACCCTCCGTCGCGCAGCGACCCTCTATCTTTCATCTCTGTGGCACCTCCGTGAAGCCCTCCGTGGCACCTCCATGTTTAACCACCGCTGCCAGGCGCCTATCCAGCTCCGCGAAACTCGGCGTTGCTCCTTTCCTCTGCGGTAACCCCTTCGTCGCGCAGCGACCCCTCTATCTTTCATCTCTGTGGCACCTCCGTGAAGCCCTCCGTGGCACCTCCGTGTTTAACAACCGCCACCAGG
>JBASAV010000673.1:0-2705 GCA_049650785.1 Lewinella sp.
TCCGGGGTTGGGGTCGCCTCCTACCGGCTGTACGTCGACGACTACCTCTGGAAAGTTACGGAGGATACTACGGCCCGGCTGTTAGGTTTCTCCCCGCAATCCGCTTACGAGCTGCGGGTAGAGGCAGTCGATCGCCTGGGTAATGTCTCCGAGCGCAGTACCCCGACAACCGTGTCCACCGGTGCACGCGAAGCGGCTAAGGGCGCCATGGCTATCGGCTCCGGACTGGGATCCTTCACTACGGGAATCTGGAAAGATAATGTCGACTTCGCCGCGGAATGGGCGGACTACCCCAACGCTAACCCATTTGACAGCCTGTACCTGCAAGAGCTGGGGAGCTATAGAGTGCTCCGCTTTATGGGCATGGTCACCACCAACAACAATTGGATCTCGGACTGGGCCGATCGCCGGCAACCCGACGACGCTAGCCAGGCGGTCCGCCCCAACTACACCGTGTCCAATGTGACCATCGCCCAGGGCATGGCCATAGAGTGGATGATCAAACTATGTAACCTCACCGGCGCGGACCTCTGGATGAACGTACCCCACGACGCAACGGATGACTACATTACGCAATTGGCAACCCTCATTCAGCAGCACCTCGACCCCGATTTGCAAGTCTACATCGAGTATTCCAACGAGGTCTGGGGCGGTTTCGCGGCGGAGGAATACGCCAACGAGCGGGGCTTTGCCCTCGGTCTGGATAGCGGTGATTTTCCGCGTTACGCCTGGTTCGGCGACGACGAGTACGCTCGCTTCCGCTTTTATGTCCATCGTTCCGTCCAGCTCTTCGACATCTTCAATTCCGTATTTGAGGGCGACGAAGCGCGGGTGCAAAAAGTGCTTGCAGGTTGGAGCGGTCAACCGGACCTGACTCGGGTCCACCTCGATGCACTCGCGGATCCGGAGATTAACGTCTCCGGCGTCTACCCGAACTACTACGCCATCGCTCCCTACTTCGGGATCAACGGCGGCATTACTTCGGACGAGCCGATCGACGACCTGCGTAACATGGTGGCCACTACCATGGAGAAGGTCAAGGCCCACTACGCCATCATCGGCGCCAGCGGTCAGGACATCGGCCTGGCCACCTACGAGGGCGGGCAGCACTTTACCAATCGCGGGGAGACCATTAATCGCGATCCGTCCATGTACCAGATATACCTGGAGTACCTCGATCAACTCGCACCGTACATAGACGTCTATACGAACTTCTACTACGCCGGTACATTCGGGCGCGGTATGGCCTGGGGTGCGAAGGAATACATCGGGCAACCCGACATCGTAGCCTTTAAGTACCGCGCCCTGGAGGACTGGATCGACATTAACGGCGATAACCCGGGCAACCTGTCCCCCGTCATCCTGGAGCAGCCGGAGGTGCTGGAGGTAGCGGAAGGCAGCGGAGCGGAGATTTTCCCGACGGTCGTAGGTCGTCAACCGATCGTGTACGCCTGGTACCGCGAAGGTGAATTGCTGGAGGGAGAAACCGCCGCTGTACTTTCACTGGATCAACTAAATCTGGACGACTCCGGGACCGAATACAGTTTCACGGCTACAAATTCCTACGGCTCGGCGGTTAGCCGGTCTATCTACCTGTTGGTAAATCCGATTCCTAAAGCCCTCGTGGCGGGAACGGGCCGTCCGATCGTAGTAGACGGAACGATGGAGTCAACCTGGGATCAGGCCCAGATATACGATCTGGACCAGGTGTCAACCGGTACGGTATCCAGCGCGGCGGATCTGAGCGCGTCGTACCGGACGATGTGGGACGATGACTACCTCTACCTGCTGGTGAACGTGGTAGACGACGTCATTGTACCGGTAGCCAATCCGGACCAACCCTGGAATTTCGACGGGGTGGAAATCTACCTGGACGCCACGAACGACAAAACCGAATCCTACAACGGCAACGACCGGCAGGTCCTGTACGGCTATGGAACGGCGGAACCCGTCGGCGTAAGCGGATCGATGGCCTTACCGAATATGCTCGGCGCCCGGACGGACACCGAAGGGGGGTATCTGGTCGAAATGGCCTTCGCCTGGGCGGATTTAGGCGTAACGCCGTCCGAAGGCGTCTACCTGGGATTGGACGTGGCCGTTGCCGATAACGACTCCCTGGGCGGCGACCGGGAAGGCAAGCTAGGCTGGTGGTCGGACACCGATCTCAACTACACCCGTCCCGCGAACTTTGGTACCGCTTTACTTACCGAAATTGCCGCTACGAACATCAGCATCTTGGCCGCCGGCCGCCAGAATACGGAAACTATGGAATTGCAAATCGATGGGGTGACCGTCGAAAGCTGGACGAACGTAGGCGGTAACGCCCGTTCCGGAGTGTTTGCCGAGTATACCTACACGGCGGAAGGCTTTGTCGAAGCTTCGGACGTTCGGGTGGCCTTCATTAACGATCGGGGTGGGTCGCGTGACCTGCGGGTCGATGGCATAATCGTGAATGGCGAACGCTACGAGTCCGAGGCAACCACGACGCTGAGTACGGGAACCTTCGCGGCGGGTACCCGCTGCGAACCCGGTTTTAAGCGGAGCGAGTGGTTGAATTGTAATGGGTACTTCGCCTATGATCAGGTCCCCGGGGAACAGCCTTCCGCAGCTGCGGCAAGTACGTTAAGCTCACCAGCAAGCGCGGCGGGAACGGCAGCGATACAAGAGCTGCATGCTCGTCCTAACCCGGCACTAAACTATGTGGT
>JBASAV010000674.1:0-7124 GCA_049650785.1 Lewinella sp.
CCTAATACTCAAACCCTTACGGGCACTCATTCTTAGATATGAGAAAATTTTACCCGCCCTCAGACAGGTCTGGTAGGTAAACTTCGATACGCAAGGGCTTCCTATTCCGGCCGCCGGCCATTTCCTATCTTTGCCCCCCCAAACGAAAGCTAATATGGCCAAGAAATTAAAGCGGGGCAAACCCAGCAGCAGCGACCTGAAGAACGGACTTAGTGCCCTCTTCCCCGGCCAGCGGCTTGACAAGGCCAGCGAAGAAGAAACGATCAAGGCACTCAGCCGCAACTTCGCCATGCTACCCATCGAAAAGGTGAGCCCGAACCCCGACCAGCCCCGGCAGGAGTTCGAAAAGGAGTCACTGAAGGAACTGGCCGATAGTATCCGGGTCCATGGCATCATCCAGCCCATGACCGTGCGGCACATGGGCGACGGCTCCTACCAGATCATCAGTGGCGAGCGACGGTTCCGCGCCAGTCAGTTAGCCGGTTTGCGGGAAGTGCCCGCCTTCATCCGCACGGCCAACGATCAGACGCTCCTGGAAATGGCGCTGATCGAAAACATTCAGCGCGAGGACCTCAATCCAATGGAAGTGGCCTACTCCTACCTACGCCTGCAGGAAGAGTTTGATCTCACCCAGGAAGAACTGGCCCGCCGGGTGGGCAAGAAGCGGTCTACCATCACGAACTATCTCACTATACTCAGCACCTCCAACCGGGTACGCCAGGCCATCAAGGACCGCAAGATCAGCATCGGTGCCGCCAAGACCTTCTCCGGCATCAAGGACATCGGTCAGCAGGAAACCTTCCTCGATGACATCCTCTCCCACCCCAATTGGTCGGTCCGGGATATCGAACGCGAGAGCCGCGTGTACAAGAATAAGAATAAGGTCAGCCGCGCCACCCCGCCCAGCAACGATGACGCCCGCCGGGTGGAACAGTCTTTCGCCGAGTTCTTCGGGACCAAAAAGGTCAAGGTGAAATTAGACAACGCCGAGGGCCGTTCCGGTACGGTTACGCTGCGCTTTGAGAGTAAGGAGCAGCTCGACCAATTCTTTAAAGCCGTGGAATAAGGCACACCACGCCGGGCAACCTACTTCCGGCAACGGGTATCAATAGACTGTATGAGACTCCGTATCACCGTGAAATGCTGTCTGGTTATGCTTTTGGCGATCGGCCTGACGCCGCTTGCTGCTCAGTACGATCTGGAGGCTGATAGTCTGGTGATTTCCGATCAGCCCCTCACGTTGAAGGAAATAAACGCCAGCCCTAAAAAAGCGCTTCTTTGGTCGCTCATTCCGGGCGGGGGCCAGGTGTACAACCGGGCATGGTGGAAAGTCCCCATCGTTTACGGTGGTCTGTTGGGCATCGTGGCCGTCGCGGACTACAATCAGAATATCTTCTCCCGCTATACAACCGCCATCGAGCAGCGTTGCCTGGGAGACGGTCTCATTATCGACATCCCTTACGCCGAATGTCTGACCACCCCGAACGAGCCTGGTCTAGCTGAAATATCGACCCAGGGACTGATCTCCGCGAAAAACAGCGCGAATAAGCAGCGGCAGACGGCCTATGTATTTGTAATTGCCGGATACGTTCTACAGGCCGTGGAAGCCTTTACGGATGCACACCTCAAGGATTTCGATATCGACGACGACCTGAGCCTGCAGATCGGACCGGTCATCGGTACCGACACCGGAGCCGGGGCCGGCTTAACCCTACCCCTGGGAACCGGTCGACGCGTATCCCGCCAGGAAACGCAGGTCAAACGCCTGACGGGGCGCTAAGTAATTCCTCCACTACGGCTTCGGCCAAGCCCGCCCGGGTGGATCGGCTCACCTGTACCCGCCGCAGCGGAGCATCGGCCGTAGGCGCGTAGGCCGCCCACACGTGGTAACTGCCGATCTGGTCTTTTTCGCAGTAAACCCCCAAAGGCATGGAGCATCCGCCCTCCATGAGATTCAGCACCGTACGCTCCACGTTGGTACATTCCCCGACCACCGGGTGGTGGAGCAGCGACAGTTTCTTGCGCATCTCGATGTCCTCTACCCGGCACTGAACGGCCATTACCCCCTGTCCCGGCGCGGGCACGAACTCCCGGGGCGAAGGTTCAATCACGTGCAGCCCCGACAGGTCCATCTCGAGCCGTTCCAGACCGGCGGCGGCCAGTACCACCGCATCCAGTTCGCCACTCACGGCCTTCTTCATCCGGGTGGGGACGTTGCCCCGAATGTCTACCGGCAGCAATCCTGGGTGAAGATCCTTCAATATCGCTTTTCGCCGATTACTGCTGGTTCCGATGGTGGCATTATCGCCTAAGCCAAACGGCTTTCCAGCCACTACCCTATCGGGATGGACCAAAATTCGATCACCCACCGAAGCGCGGTAGCTCAGGGCGGCCAGTACCAATCCTTCCGGTTGATTGGTGGGTAAGTCTTTCAGGCTATGGACGGCGCAATCAATCCGACCTTCCAGCAGGGCATCCTCTATCTCCTTGGTGAAGAATCCCTTACCCTCCAGCTTGTCAAAACCGAGATGCTGGACACGGTCGCCCTGGGTCTTGATGATCTCCAGTTCGCTGGCTATACCGTGCTGGCTGAGCTCGCGTTGCACGAAGTGCGCCTGCCAGAGAGCGAGGCGGGACCCACGGGTTCCTATTTGGATGCTTTTCATCAAAGGGGGAATTGGTGAAGGATCGAATTGTTGAATACCCGAATGACGCGCAGGACCTGCGGGCCATTCACGAATTCAGTAATTCTCTAATTCTACAATTAAAATTGGGCTAAACGCGGCGCGCGGGGGAAAGGAATGACATCCCGGATATTGCCCATCCCCGTAATGAACTGGACGATACGCTCGAATCCGAGGCCAAAACCGGCGTGGGGGCAGCCGCCGAAGGTGCGCAGTTGCAGGTACCACTCCAGCTCTTCGGCGTGGACATCCATTTCCGCCATGCGCTGCCGAAGCTTGTCTTCCCGCTCCTCGCGCTGGCTGCCACCGATCACTTCTCCGATGTAGGGGAAAAGGACGTCCATGGCCGCCACGGTCTTCCCGTCGTCGTTCTGCCGCATGTAGAAGGCTTTGATATCCTTCGGATAATCCCGTACGATGACCGGACGCTGAAAGTGCTTTTCCACCAGATAGCGTTCGTGTTCTGCCTGCAGGTCCGTTCCCCAGGATAGCGGGAACTCGAATTTCCCCTTCTTGTACGGCTTCGACCGCATCAGAATATCCAGTGCCTCCGTGTAGGTAATCCGTGCAAAATCGTTTTCCACTACAAAACGCAGGGTATCGACCAGTCTCATGGGGCGCCGGTCGGTAGCTTTCATGTTCTTCTCAACCTGCTGTATGCGCTGATCCAAAAACTCCAGATCACCGGCGTAATGCTCCAGGCAATAGTTGATCAGGTACTTGACGAAATCCTCCGCCAGGTCCATATCGTTTTCGATATCGGCGAAGGCAATCTCCGGCTCGATCATCCAGAACTCCGCCAGATGCCGGCTGGTGTTGCTGTTCTCGGCCCGGAAGGTGGGGCCGAAGGTGTACACCTTGCCGAGGGCCAGGGCACCGATCTCGGCCTGCAACTGCCCGGAAACCGTGAGGTTGGTCGCCTTACCGAAGAAATCCTGGTGGTAGTCGATCTTTCCGTCTTCCGTCCGCGGTGGGTTGTCCGGATCCAGAACGGAGACGCGGAACATCTCCCCCGCCCCTTCGGCATCATTGCCGGTGATGATCGGGGTATGGAGGTAGTAGAAATCCCGGTCGTGGAAGTACTTATTGACCGCATAGGCCACTCCGTGCCGCACCCGGAATACCGAACTGAAGGTATTGGTCCGCATACGAAACTGAGCATTGTCGCGCAGAAACTCCATCGTCTGCGCCTTGGGTTGCAGGGGGTAGCGGCTCAGATCGTTCGCGCCGTAAACGGTGATGTCCTCCGCGATCAACTCGACCACCTGCCCGGCGCCCTGGCTCTCGGCCAGTGTTCCGGTGACGCCCACGCAGGCATGGAATCCGATACTACGTACCGTTCCTTCTTCAAAACGATCTCCGTCGACCACTACCTGAAGCGTCTCCGGACCGCTACCGTCGTTGAGCACCATGAAGCGATTACCCCGCCAGGCCCGCACCCATCCCATTACGGTGACGGCACTACCGAGTGGCGGATCCTGTAACAGCGTCTTGATTTCCTGACGTTCGATCATGGAGCTTAATTTTTGGCCCGCAAAGGTAGCAAACGGGCAGCGGCTACTCCTTCCGCGCAAAGTCACAAAGATGATTGACGACGCAGTTCCCGCAATCGGGGTGGCTCCAGTGGCAGACGCGCTGCCCGTGTCGCATAAACCCCTGGTGGGAGTCGTATACCCGCTGCCCGTGCCAATCCGCCGGCAGGTAGTCCTGCAGCTGCGTTGCCGCCTTATCGAGACTGGCCTTCGGGGCGACCAGCCCGATGCGCTGGGCCACCCGCAGGTGGTGCGTATCGACCACCAGCGCCGGCTTCCGCAGCCGGCTGAAGCTCAGGATAGCCGCACTGGTCTTTGCCCCAACCCCCGGAATTCCTTCCAGCCAGTCCCGGGCCTCCCGCACCGCCATACCTGCCAGGAAGTCCAGCGAGAGCTGTCCGTCATTACGGGTCTTCACCTGCCGTAGCGCTTCCTGGATACGGGGAGCCTTCACCTCCGGGTAGGTGACCGCCGCGATGGTCTCTTCTATCTTTTCCGTTGGTGCGTCAATAACTTCCTCCCAGCTAGGATATACCTCCCGCAGTCGTTGGTAGGCCGCCCGCGTGACGGGGTTCTTAGTCCGGTGCGAAAGCAGGGCATTGACCATCTCGCTCAGCGGATCCCGGGTGCTGAAGGGGATGAACGGCGCGCCGTACTCCTTACAAAGTATCTCGTCCACCACCAGGGTACGTTCTTGCTCGTCCATAGGTTAAGTGGATGTCACCTGCCCGGGGCTAGGTTCCGTACTCCGGCCATTTGAGTAGGTTTGAGCCCATAATCTATCCACGCTTGGACCTCTACTGGTTAATCCCGGCCTTTTTTGCGATCGCGCTCCTTTACGCTTCGGCCGGCTTCGGTGGGGGCAGCAGCTACCTGGCCCTGCTGGCCCTTTCGGGGCTGCCGACGGCTGCCATGCGCCCCATTGCCCTGGTGTGCAATCTGATGGTGACCGGAGGGAGCACGTTCTCCTTCGCCCGGGCCGGCGTGACGCCCTGGCGACGCGCCATACCGCTGGTCGTGGCCAGCATGCCGGCGGCCTTTCTGGGGGGAAGGGTACAACTTCCCCGGCAGGAATACTTGCTGCTATTGGGCGGACTGCTCCTTCTAGCCGGACTGCTCATGCTGATAGGAAAGTCATCTTCCGTGACAGACGAAAAAAAAGCAGGGCGGCGGGGCGCAGGAATGATAGCCGTCACTATCGGGGTCATTGTCGGATTCATCTCCGGGGTCGTAGGCATCGGGGGTGGTATTTTTCTATCCCCCATCCTGTTTTTAAGCCGGTGGGCGGATGCCCGGGCAATTGCAGCCACCACCAGTCTCTTCATTGCCCTCAATTCGCTCGCCGGTCTGGCCGGACAGTTGAGCGTCGGTGTGGAGTGGCACTTCGGACTGACAGCTATCCTTATGCTGGCAGTGGCGGCGGGCGGCTGGCTGGGCACCCGCCTGACGCTACAACGCTTTGCCCCGTCCACCATCCGGAATGTCGCCGCCATACTCATCCTTTTGGTGGGTGTCCGGTTAGTATGGTCGAACTGGCTAATGCAATTATGAGGATTCAATGCTTTGGCGTGGCCCGCGAGATTGCCGGTGGCTCCACGCTCACCCTGGAACAGCTGGAAGGCGCCACCGTCGCCGAGCTCCGTCAACGCCTGGTTGCGGCCTACCCCGCCTTCGGTGAACTCGTGTCCTTCGCCATTGCCCGCAACGAAGAATATGCCCGCGACGAGGAGCACATCTCCGCCGGCGACGAGCTCGTCATCATACCTCCCGTAGCCGGTGGATAAGCCCGATACCCTCCACGATATATTGCTTTCCGACGAGCCCTTATCCCTCGACCGGTGCCGGGATTTCGTAGCCCACCCTTCCTGTGGTGGTCTCTGCTTCTTCGTAGGCACCATCCGCGACCTCAACCTCGGCGAAACCGTCACCCACCTGGAGTTCGAAGCCTACGCACCCATGGCCGTCAAGGAGATGCGCAAGATCGCCTTGGATGCCCGGGAGCGCTTCGGCCTGCACGCCGTGGCGCTCCACCACCGGACGGGCGACCTCGCCATCGGCGATACCGCGGTAATCATCGCGGTCAGCAGCGTCCACCGCAAACCTGCCTTCACCGGCTGCGAATTCATCATCGATGAACTGAAAAAGCACGTCCCGATCTGGAAAAAGGAGTTCCGGGAGGATGGGAGTCACTGGCTGAATGCCAGGCCCTAGGGTTGTATGCCCACTACCCCACCCCGCAAACTGACCACCTCCACCTCCGGGCGAGCTTTCGCCAGTTGGGCAGCCAATACGAGGCTAAGCTTTCCCGAATTGCAGTAAAGGAGGTACTTACCGCCATCCTCCATCTTCTGAATACACTGCCCATAAGGATTTCGCTGGTCCAGGCGTTCGACCCCAGCGGGTAGTTCGGGTTCGCGATCTGCGGAGAGCATACTGAAGATGCCGTCGTATCCGGCTGGCGTAAGGGTGGCGTGATCCACCTCCAGTTTATCCAGTAATTGATCCTTCCGCTCGTTTGCCCAGGGGGCCGCAATCGGCTCGGCGTATACTTTTTGCAGCTTGACGCGGTGCTGGCTATTGTCCAGGGCGTTGTAGGTCAGGAGCCGTTCGATGGGTGGATCGCCAATATTCAGCAAGTAACACAGCGCGGCATTGGCCTGCAACATAGCGACGATGCCTACCGCCGTAGGTAAAACGCCCGCCGTTGCGCAGTCCGGCATGCTGGGGTCCGGTTGGGGATATATGTCGCGCAAGTTGATGCCCCCCGGCCGGTTCTCAAACAGGGCTACGTATCCACTGAAGCCCTGCGCCGCCGCATACACCAGCGGGATACCCAAATTTACACAGGCGTCATTAAGTAAATGCTTCGTGTGAGCGTCATCGGTACAGTCCAGCACCAGGTGTGCCC
>JBASAV010000675.1:0-5027 GCA_049650785.1 Lewinella sp.
GTGATAGGCTCCCTTATAGGCGAACTTCAGTTCGATGCGAAAGCCGCGCAGTTCCATTTGCCTTTGGATGATGCGGGCCGTTTCTTCGAATTCCGCTACGGTGAGATCCTGGTTATCGAAGTCCAGATCCTCGCTGAAGCGGTCGGTGCCGTAGCAGATCCGCAGGCAGGTGCCGCCGAGGAAGGTATAGCGGTGGGCGAACTTGCTGGTGAAGATGATGGTGAGGATCTCGTACTGGAGGTACTCGCGGAGGAGGAATTCCCGCTCGTCGTGCAGAAATTCCGGGTACGCCCGCATGATCTGGGTAAGTTCAATCATCGGCCAGTACGTCTAACAGGATGGCAATCCGCTGGCGGACCACCTCAGAATCCATTATGTGGGCAAAAAGCATCATTCGATCCCAATCCAAATCTTCCAAAATGCCCGAACGGTCGAAACGCATTTCTTCTACCCAGGCAGGGTCCGAAAACTGGGGTTCCAGGTAGGCAAGATCGAGCACGGCTTTTTCGGGATAGGCGATGCTGTAGTGATGTCCCCGCCACGGAACGTTCTCGAAACCAAAGTAAAGTTCGGCTTTTAAAGTACGGTAGCTATAGCGTTTGTTTCCGTCCTCCAGCCGAGTGGTTTTTCTCGTGGCAACCGATGTGACTTCGTACGGAAACTCCGGTATCAGTCCATAATAATGCAGCGCACTGTGCAGGCTGACGTAGGAGGGTGCGTACAACTCATTGGCGATCATAAACTGGTCTGCCTTCCCCCTTACCTCAAACGCATTATTAAGGTATAGTCCGTTACGCAATTTGCGCACCAGATCCCGATCCTGCCAGTATTTGAAGGTATTCGGATCGAAGTTCCCGTACCGCTTACGGATGCCGGCGGGCGTGATAAAAATTTCGTCCTTCCCCGGTAGTGGGACGGCCATTTCGTTTCTTTTTTTCAGAACGTATGAAAAAAGGAAATGGTTTTTGCTCCGCACTTGGGCCCTGCCGCCCCGTTCCTACCTTACAGCCGCCAAAACACGTTCACCTGATCATGTACGACAAGACCACCCTCGAAGCTTTCTACGAAAAAGAAGCCACCCAACCCGACAAACCCTTCCTGCACCAGCCCTTCGGCGAACGGTGGGAAACCTACACCTGGGGGGAGGCCGGCCGGATGGCAAGACGCGTGGCGACCTACCTCAACGAGCAAGGCCTGAAGCCGGGCAGCCACATCGGGCTGGTGAGTAAAAACTGCCGCGAATGGATCATCGCCGACCTGGCGATCATGATGGCGGGCCACGTGAGCGTCCCCTTCTTCGCTACCCTGACCGGTGAGCAGATCGCGGAGGTGATCGAGTTGGGGGATATCGATCTGCTGATCGTGGGTAAAACGGAGGTTTGGGAGAGTATGGCTACCGGCATACCCGATGAGCTACCCCTCATCGCCTTTCCCTACTACGAAGGCAACGCGCGGGTGAGCCGGGGCAAGGCCTGGGAAGAGATCCTCAACGAGTGCCAGCCGATGGTCGGCAATCCCCTACCCGACCGGGATAGTCTCTGGACACTGATCTTCACCTCCGGCACCACCGGCACACCTAAGGGGGTCATGCTGAGCACGGAAAACCAGATCGCCCTGATGCGGGAGCTTTACGACGAGAATCCGCTGAAGAATGACTACTCCGGCGACAACCGCTACTTCAGTTTCCTCCCCCTGAACCACGTGGCCGAACGCGGCACCATCGAAACGATGTGCCTCACCCACGGAGGGGAGATCTTCTTCACCGAAAGCATCGAGCGCTTCGCCGCGAACCTGCAGGATGCCCGGCCTACCTTCTTCTTCGCCGTACCGCGCATCTGGACCAAGCTCCAGCAGGGCGTGCTCAAGAAATTGCCGCAGGACAAGCTGGATACGCTACTTAAAATTCCGCTGGTCTCCTGGTTCATCAAGCGCAAAGTGCAGAAGGGGCTGGGCCTCGATCAGTCGCGGCGCAACGTGTCAGGCGCAGCTCCCATCCCGCAGCACACCAAGGATTGGTTCGCCCGCATCGGCATCCCCATTTCGGAGGCCTACGGCATGACGGAGAACGGGGCGGTGAGCCACATGATCTACGCCGACCAGAATCGGCCGGGGTCCGTAGGTCGAACCCTGCCGGGAACCGAATGCCGCATCGATCCGGAAAGCCAGGAAGTGCTGACCCGCTCGCCCAATACGATGATCGGGTACTATAAATCACCCGACAAGACCGCCGAAACCATAGACAGCGAAGGCTGGCTGCATACGGGCGACCAGGGCCGCATTGACGACGGCTTCCTGTACCTGACCGGGCGGGTGAAGGACACCTTTAAGACGGCGAAGGCGAAATTCATCGTCCCGAGCGAGATCGAGGATAAGTTTGCCGGCAATAGTGACGTCGACCAGATGTGTATCCTCGGCCTGGGCATGCCCCAACCCCTGCTGGTGGTCTCCCTCTCCGAAACCGGCCAGGATCGCGACCGGGAAGCGGTGAAGCAACAGCTGGAAGAGCAACTAGCCCGGGTAAACGAGAAGCTACCCAGCTACAAAAAGGTGGCCGCGGTAGTGGTGGCCGAGGAGCCCTTCAGCGTCGAGAATGACCGCCTCACGCCAACCCTGAAGGTGAAGCGGCCGCAGGTACACAACTTCTACCGCGAGCGGATGGAAGGGTGGATCATGGGGACGGAGCGGGTGGTTTTTGAGGGGTAGTGAAGGGTCGCGCCATATATGGTCGGACGGCTAGTCGTCCGACCACTAGCCGTCCGACCACTTAGCGCACCGGCGACCCTCCGAAAATTAACCCTGAGTTAACATACGCACCTCTCCACACCCCTCCACCGCTATCCCCCGTGGTAGCGATAGGGGCCGCCACCGTACATAGCATCCGCAAAAATCCGCTCGTCGATACCCTCCCGGTCCTCCGGTTCGGAGGTGATCTCCACCAGGTTACCGGCCGGGTCGCGGATGTACAGTTGCATAGACCCACCCGGCAACTCCCGAATGCGTCCCCAGGGTCTGATATCCAGGATACCGAGTTCCTTCATCCGGTAGAAAACCGTGCTGAAGTCAGCTACCCGCAAGCAGAAATGTCCACGAAAAGTGGGCAGCACATCCGGCAGTTCCGCCAGGTGTAATTGCTGCTCCTCGTTGATGATCAGAAAGGCTCCGGGATAATCAAGGCCTTCCACCTCCCGCTCCGAAAAGCCAAATTCGTTGACGTAGAAGTCACGGCTTACCTCCAGGTCGTCGACGATCAGGGTGACGTGGTGAATTCGGGTCATGGTTACGTACTTCGAAATGTTCGGGGCTAGGATTCGGCCTGGTACTGGGCAATGGTGTTTCGTCCCAACTGAAACATATGCACCTCATCCGGTCCGTCGGCCAGGCGGATACTCCGGGCGTAAGCGTAGAAATCGGCCAAAGGCACATCGCTGCTGACACCCAGGCCTCCGTGCAGTTGGATGGCGCGATCGATAACGGTACACGCCATCTGGGGGCAGACGATCTTGATCATACCTACCAGGTCCTTGGCTCCCTTGACACCCTCCCGATCGATGCGGTCGGCGGCGCTCAGCGTCAGCAAGCGCGCCTGCTCAATCCCGCAGCGGCTGCGGGCAATCTCCTGCCGCACACTGCTGAACTTCGCTAACGGACGCCCAAAGGCTTCCCGCTCCCCTACCCGGCGGCAGCTCATCTCCAGGGAACGCTGCGCCACGCCGATCAATCGCATACAGTGGTGGACGCGCCCGGGGCCCAGGCGGCCCTGCGCGATCTCGAAGCCCCGGCCCTCCCCGAGCAACAGATTACTAACCGGCACGCGCACGTTCGTCAGACTGATCTCGGCGTGGCCGTGGGGACTGTCGTACGTACCGAAGGCCGTCATTGGCCGCTCGACCTTGACGCCGTCCGTATCCGCCGGTACGATGATCATAGTCTGCTGGCGGTGCCGCGGTGCGTCCGGGTCGGTCTTCCCCATCACGATGTAAAAGGCACAGTCGGGATGCATCGCACCGGTACTCCACCATTTGCGCCCGTTGATGACGTAGTCGTCGCCATCGCGTTGGATGCGGGTTTCGATATTGGTCGCGTCCGAGCTGGCTACGGCGGGTTCCGTCATTAAAAAGGACGAACGGATCTGGCCATCGAGCAGGGGCAGCAGCCACCGTTGTTGCTGCTCCGGGCTACCGTACTTCGCCAGTACTTCCATATTACCGGTATCCGGGGCACTGCAGTTGAAAACTTCGCTGGCCCACAGCACCCGCCCCATGATTTCGGCGAGGGGGGCGTATTCCAGGTTGGTCAGGCCCGGGCTGAATTCGCCGTAATCCTCCGGCAGGAAAAGATTCCACAGGCCGGCCGTACGCGCCTGCTCCTTTAGTTCAGCCATTCGGGGGAAGACTTCCCAAAGGTGGTGCTCCGTCCACTCCCGGTACGCGCTTTCCGCGGGGTAGATGTACTCGTCCATAAAGGCTTCGAGGTGACGGATGTTGTCGAGCGTTTTTTCACTGTGAGCAAAATGCATGAGCAAGAGCGTGGCTGGGTCGGTCCGTAAGGTAGGACTACCGGCCGCGATGAGGAGGCAGCAAAGGGTATATTCGCAGGCATGCAATGGCTACGTCTTACGGCCCTGATGATGCTCCTCGCCGGCTGCTCGGATCCGGATCCTTACCGTCCCGCTGAGCTACACCTGGTCTCGCAGGCGGAGATGATCCAGCGGGCCCTGCGCTTCGAGTACCCGGAATTCTCCCAGATTACTTTCCGCAACGAAACCGGTGAACTACTTGCCTATGACTCTTTGCTACGAATCCCGGACCCAAGCGTATTCGCGCTGGACTATTACAAAAATGATGCGGCCGAGATAGTGGAAGCGGTTGTCCGCGAAGGCACGGAAGCGGATCGGGTGTTTCAGCAACGCTACGCGGATGCGGCCAATAATGGTCCGGAACTAAAACAGATCTCAGTGGACTGCACGGACAAAGTTGCCTTCCTGCAGCGCATATTCGAGCGCGATCAGGCTTCCCGCCGAACCGGCA
>JBASAV010000676.1:0-6920 GCA_049650785.1 Lewinella sp.
GGGTATGTGTTGGCCCGCAAGTACGGCTTCCCCGGCGACGATGCCCGGGAACTGACGGAGCAGGCTCCTATGGCATAGTCGCGGCGATACGGTACTGGCCGGTCAGGAGAGCCTAATTATAAGCAAAACCAACACCAAGATCGTATCAAAATCGAAGATTTACGTATCAAATCGTATCATTTCGGCGCAGAGTTTTTTATGTTGCGTGAATGAAAAACGCGATGAGGCTGTACAATTTCAAAGGAAACCTAGACTGGAAACTCGTAAATCTCATCAGCGAGATTGATCGCTTCGACGCCTCGTGGACGATCATAAAACGACGGGAAGGCGCTAGTCTAAATCAACTGAGAACTATGGCAACCATTCAAAGTGTGGGTGCTTCGACCAGAATCGAAGGTTCTAAAATGAGTGACTCGGAGGTCAAAACCTTCCTGTCGAAGTTAGATATCAATAAACTTGAGAACAGAGACAAACAAGAGGTAGCGGGATACTATGCCGCCTTGGAGATAATCATCGAAAACAGCGACACCATCAAGTTAGAGGAGCGAGATATATTAGGACTCCACAAAGTATTGATGCAATACAGCAGAAAGGACGAATGGCACCGGGGAAATTATAAACAACACAGCAATGCAGTTGAAGCCAAGCTACCGGATGGTAGCCGTCAAATCATTTTTGAAACCACACCGCCCGGTCATCCGACGGAAGACAAAATGAATCAAGTACTCGGATGGTACAACCTGCCCAGTGAAGTTCACCCCCTGGTCAAAACAGCGGTGCTGGTGTATGAATTTCTGACAATTCACCCGTTCCAGGACGGAAACGGTAGAATGAGCCGCTTAATGACAACGTTGAGTTTGCTTCAGCAAGGATACGATTGGGTTCAGTACGTAAGTTTTGAGCACCAGATAGAATCAACGAAGCGAAAGTACTATCAGGTATTGCGACATTGTCAAGCTCAACGACCGAATGAAGATATCACCGAGTGGATTCAATATTTCATGCATTCCTTGTTAACCATTAAAAGAAAAATGCAGGATAAGATTGAGCGAACTGACATCCAATCTAAGATGTCGCCCCGGGAAAAAACAGTGTATCAATACATTAGCAACAATGCCGGCGTTCAATCGGGACAGATTGCAGAAGCACTAGACATTCCCAGCCCGACAATTAAGAGAATCTTATCCACCATGGTAGATCGATCGATTATTGAAAAATACGGTCAGGGACGAGCCACGAATTACACGATCAAAATATAAAATTGCCCAACGTTGCGTCAGTTTAAATCCGGCGGTGAAGCCTCTGGGTGTCGACGATGCCTTTAAAGGCTGCCTACAAGTTGATCCAGGCCAACCCAAAAAAATACATCCCAACCGTAACCATCCCAAATCTCCCAAGTAGTCCCCCAAAACAACACCCCATGCGGCGACTACTACCCCTCCTCTTCCTACCCCTTTTAGCCACCCTACCCCTCACCGCCCAAAGCCTCGAAACGATCGACCAGGACTACCCCGAAGCGCTCGCCCGGGCTAGTACCACCGGAAAGCTGGTCTTCGTCGACTTCTACACCGCTTGGTGCGCGCCGTGCAAGAAGCTGGAAAAGCTGGTCTTTCAGCGTGACTCCGTACAGGAGGTCCTGGACGAGCATTTCGTACTGCTGCGGTACGATGCGGAGAACGACACCACTTTCCACTTAGCTAAGAAGCATCACGTGTCGAGCTATCCAACGGGTCTGATCCTCGATGCGGAAGGGTACGTACTGGCCCGGAAGTACGGCTTCCCCGGCGACAATTCCCGGGAACTCACGGCAAGCGTCCTGGGCCTGACGGAGCAGGCGCTGCGGCGCAGTCGCGGCGATTCGGTACTGGCCGGCTATTCCAATCATATTGACGAAAACGGCTATCCCCAGTTCTACATAGACTACGTCGACCGCACGAATACCAGGATCGATTCCGCGGAATTCCAGGCGTATTGGGCCACGGAGCGGAACATCTTCTCCGAGGAATATTTTTCTACCCTGTACTACTTCGCCTCCAATGATATCCCCGCAGCGGTGGGGGATCGATTCCTGCAGTACAGGGAGGTCTACACCACGCTGTACGGCTCCCTCGACGTGGGCATCGCTTTGATGTTTATGACCTTTCACCGCTTCGAAGCCGCCGTGGAAGCGCGCAATGGGGAAGCCTTCGCGCAGGCGGAAACCTTCGCCCGGGAAGCCCTGGATGCCGAATTCGCGGAGCAGGTGGTACAGCGGTACCGGGGGGAGTGGTCAGCAGCGGCGGAAGGGAAATAATAGCGCCCCCGCTACCAGTCCAGCGGCTTCCGGTTCCGGAAGAAGCCACCCGTCGTGGGGTTACTGGCATAATCGGCCACCCAGAGCACGTCCGGAACCGCATCCTCTACGGGCGTAGCGCCCATCTCGCGCGTGCCCGGATAGGTAGCCACCCAGCCGGGGCAGACGGCGTTCACGTGGATGCCCGCTTCCTTCAGCTCGCTGGCGAGTTTTACCGTCATGGCGTTGGCCGCGGCCTTGGTGACCGCATAGATCGGCACGTGCTGCGGATGGCTATTCATGCCGAACATCGGATCGTGGAAGGAACCCGCGCCACTGGTCACGTTGGTCACCGTCGCCCCCTCGGCAGACTTGCGCAGGAGGGGCAAGGCGGCCACCGTTAGTCGCCATGCGCCGAGCGTGTTGGTTTCGAAGGCATTACGGACCATCTCCATATCGCTGTCGACCACCGTGTTTCCCGCGTCGAAGAAGGCCGCCGCGTTATTGATGAGCACGTCGAGGTAGCCGTGGGCCTCCCGGATCGTGCGGAGCGCCGCGGCAATGCTTTCCGAATCGGTGATGTCGAGGGCAAGGGCGTGCACCCCCGGCAGGCCGTCGACGAGGGCGCTTACGTCCTCCAGCTTCCGTCCCGTTGCGTAAACGATCCGGTCGGGCGATACGAGTCCCCTGACGAGTCCGAGACCGAGGCCGGTCTCCCGGGTAACGCCGGTCACTAATGCGATTGCCTTAGCCATAGTAGTAGAATTTAAAGACGCTTGGTATGATTCAAAATAGGGCTGCGGTGGCTTACGCGACCGACATCAGTACAGGTAGCCATCCACCGGCACTAATTTTTCCGGGAGGGACTGCTCGCCGAGCATCTCCTTTACATCCCGTTCTATCGTATTGCAGCAGGCCGTGAGCGCTACGTCCGTGACCCGGTTCTCGAAGGGCTCCTCATTGGCGGCGCCGGTCCGCTCCATCACGATGAAGACGCCGGCGATCAGCAGGGAAAGCACGATCGTCAGCCAGGAATAGGGCAGTAATTCCGGCGAGGTGAAGAAGCCCAGTAAGCCGAAGGGCAGTAGCAGTACGAAGAGGTAGATGAAGACACGCGTAAAGAAATCGTACTGCCGGGGCAGGGGCGTGGTCTTGATCCGCTCGGCCGCGGCCTGGTAGTTCGAAAGCGCGAGCAACTGGCCCTCCAGCTGAAAGCTGTCGAAGCCTCCCAACGTACCGTTGGCCATGGCCACGTATATCTGCCGGCCCATCAGGAGTTGGATGGCGGTGGGTTTGTTGGCGGCCGAACGGATCTCTTCGTACTCGGCCGTAGCTACGAACGGCTGCAACTCCTCCCAAGCTTCCTGTTCGCGCAGGGTGAGGCGCAGCGCATTCACCCAGGCTAGCTGCAAATACGCTAACGACCGCTTAAAGGCCTGGCTACGGTCGCGTTGGTAGTGTTCCTGGTGGCCGTGACTGTCGGTGAAGGTGATGATCAAACGCGCGAAGGTCCGGCTCGAACTGACGATGCCGCCCCAGATGGTCCGGGCTTCCCACCACCGGCCGTAAGCGGAGTTGTTGCGGAAGGCAACGAAGATGGCCAGCGCTGATCCCAGCACTCCGACCGGGGTGAAGTTGAAGGCCAGTAACCGCAGGTCACCGTAATAGTAGGCTAACCATACCGCGACCGACCAGACCAGTACGAAGAGCATTGGAACCCGGATGTATCCCCAGATTTTTCGCGGACTAAAGTTGCGCTTAACGATCATGCCCCTAGCTGCTGCACCACCATCCGGGCGGCGGCGGCCCCGGAGTTCTGCTGCTGACCGGTGATCAGGTTACCGTCCGCGATCGCATAGGAGTAAAAGGCGGGCGCCACTTGGAAGTCGGTACCGTCAAGTTTGCGCGCCTGATCTTCGATGCGGTAGGGTTGGATCTGCATGCCAACGGCCTGGTCCGCGTAGTCTTCCTCGCTGTTGGCAAAGCCCGTCCAACGCTTATCCTTCACCAGCAAATTTCCGGAACTATCGCGGGCCTCGATCAGCAGGGTGGTGGAGTGGCACACCGCGGCGGTTGGCTTGCCACTTTCGTAGAAGTTACCGAAGAGCCGCTCCAGGGCATCGTTGCCCCGGAAGGTGTACATAGGCCCCTGACCGCCGACGAGAAAGATCGCGGCGTAGTCTTCCGCCTTCACCTCCGAGAGGGATTTGGTGGAAGCCAGCATGTCGCGGAACCACTCCAGCTGCAGGTAACCCAAGGAGATGACGTCGTGGGCGGAGTACCCGCTATCGTCGGTAGGGTCGGAGTAGCCGTCCATTTCGATCTTCCCCCCCTCGGTGGAGGCCAACTCCACCTCGTAGCCCGCCTCCTGGAAGACGAAAAGGGGGTGGGTGAGCTCGGCGGCCCAGAAGCCGATGGGCCAGCCGGTCTGCTCGGAAACGGCCGGACTGCTGGCCACCATTAGTATTTTGCCTTTGTAGGGCATACCGTGAGCGTGCACGTAGTGCTTGTCCTCCTGTATTTGTGTGTTCATATCCTAACTTAGGAGAAATTCCTTTCAGCACAGCCGTACACACCAAAACGTGCGATACGAACTTTTTCGAAAGTATACTGGACCTTAATCATTTACATATGCCTGATTTTATATACGATGGAAAGGTCTACTACAATCCCGTCGAATTCGCCATGGACCGGTTGGGCGGCGCCTGGAAGATGCCCATCCTCTGGCGCCTGAAGGGGAAGACCTTCCGCTACGGCGAATTGAAAAAGAGCATCTCGCACATCTCGGATAAAATGCTCACCACCCAGTTGCTGCAGCTGGAGAAGGACGGCTTCATCCACCGGAAAGTCTATCCGGTCGTGCCGCCGAAGGTGGAGTACAGCATCTCCGAGAAGGGGCTGTCCGCCATACCGATCGTGTCTGCCATACGCGAGTACGGCATCGAGCTGATGGATGGGGCGGGGGTTGACGTGACGTATTATCGGTAAGGTACCCGACGCAGCACTCTGTGAAACCATAGTATTTTGACTCGCATGCATCCCTTCCGCCAGTACATTTCCCGCTATGCTACCCTTACGGATGCCGAGTGGTCGGCCATCGAGCCGGAGCTGAACCGGCAGGTGTATGACGTGGGTGATACACTGCTGCGGGAAGGGGAGATCTGCCGTCGGCTGTACTTCCTGGAAACTGGCTTCCTACGCTATTACGTGATCGGCGACGCGGGTGACCCCTACACGAAATACTTTACGGAATCACCCTACTGCTTTACTTCCCAGCGAAGTTTCAGCCAGCGCATTCCCGCTACCGACACCATCGAGGTACTGGAACCGGCGGTTACCTGGGAACTCGATCGTGCCGTGACGTTCGACTTGCTCCGGCTTCCGGGCTGGTCCGAATTTATACGTCGCCTGATTCAGGAAGTCCAGGGGTACACCGAAGACATTCTGCAGGAAGCCCAGCAATTCACCGCGGAACAGCGCTATGCGAAGTTGCTCGCGGAAAACAGCATCATCCTGCGTAAAGCTCCCCTAAAGGACGTGGCGAGCTACCTGGGTATCGCTCCGCAGTCCCTGAGCCGCATCAGAAAAAAAATGGCCGGTAGCCAGGGAACTTAACCTGGGTGCAGTGGATCAGGCAGTAACGGGCCATTCCTTTGGGCAAAAGCCACCAACCATGTCCGCCCTACCGTACTGCGCTATTTGCCTTTTCCTAACCGTGCCCTACCGGCAACCGGATAAATTTTCACCCCGCGCGTTCGAAGCCACCCGGGAGACCTCCGCGGATCCCGACCGGATCTGGCAGATCTGGACCGACGTGGCCGGCTGGAAAAACTGGGATAGCGGCCTGCAGGAAGCCAGGTTAGCAGGCGCCTTCGTCGCAGGCGCCAAAGGAAAGATCGTGGCCCTGAACGGCCGTACCGCTTCCTTTCGGGTCACCGAAGTGGAGGCCGGGGTTTCCTACACCTACCGGGTAAAGCTTCCGCTGGCCGCCCTCGAAATTACGCGGCGACTGGACCAAACCGGGGGCCGGACGATTTTCACCCACCAGGTCCGCTTCGTCGGTTTGCTGGGGGGGGTATTCGCTAGGGTGTTGGGTAGGCGCTTTCGGGAATTGTTGCCGGAAGTAATGGAGAACGTCAAAGCATTAGCGGAAAACTCATGATCGCAGCGCAAATCGTCTTCGCGGCCAACGTGATCGTCGCCGGTTGGATTTCCATCAACAGCCTCTGGTTTCCCGCCCGGGCGCGCCAGGTCGTATTCGAGGGGGCGGTAGCCTATTCGGAAACCATTCGGCTGGTTGGCGCTTTGTGGTTCGCGATATTTTTGCTTTCTGTCGTTGGCATATTTTATCCCCGTTCCATGCAGCCGGTACTACTCTTGCAGCTTGTTTATAAGGGGATTTGGCTAATCGTGACTGCCCTCCCGGCCTACTGGCAGGGGACTTCGTATCCCCGCTCCATGACGGCATTCTTTGTGGGATGGGTAGTGGTCTTACCGTTCGTGATCGACTGGAAATCGATCTTTGCCTGATAGGCTGCGCATACGGTCCAATTGGTCCCCTCCATTCCTTACAACCGGTAAGCATACACCGTAGGAATCAAAGCCAACAAGAGGACCGTACCCAACATCAAATAGGTCATTACTACCC
>JBASAV010000677.1:0-3453 GCA_049650785.1 Lewinella sp.
CTCAAAAGCAATGCCATCCTCGCATCACCCGGATTAAGGACTTCCGGTCCGAACGCACCCGAGCGAAGCGAGGGGCAAGATGTTATGAAATAGGCATGGCTCGGACCGGAGGTCCTAGACCCGAAACTATTCACACCTGCATCACTCAAAGCAAAGCCGTCCCCGCCCCAAAAGGGTACCGTCCAACCTGGCAGTGGATGGGGTTGGTGGCTACTATTTTACCTCCCCATTGGGCGAAAGGTCGACCCGTTCCCGGGGTGCGGCCACGATCGCACTCAGCTTCATGAGGAAATAGACTTCAAAGCCGGTATAAACGATATACAGCCAGAAAAAGGGAACGATAAATAGCTTGCTGGTGGGTTCGCCGAGGATCACGTAGCCCACCACCAGCATGCCGCAGAGGAACATTTTGGCAATGGTTGCGGCGAGGAAAACATTACTGAATAACATGCGATTCTCCGCTCCTGCGCTCCGCCGCCCCAAAAAAAAGAGCGCTACGCAGATCCCCAGGAAAAGGACGAGCGTGGTGATGGAAAAGGGAAGGGCGTAGCCGATCGGCAGTAGCCAGTGACTGAGGGCCAGCCCCAGTACGGCCAGGCCGGTCACCCCGGCCAGCTGAGTCAGGAAACGGGAAGTTTGCATGGCGCAAAGGTACGTTGTCCGCCGGCTAGCCTCGCTCCACGGCTTCGATGTAGGCCAGCAAAGCTTCTACGTCCTCGTCCTCCAGGTTGGTGAAGTTCGACATCACGGTCGGTCCCCATTCCGCCCACAGTTCGGTGGCGCGCGGGTGGCCGCTACCGAGTAGGCGCTGGCTATTCCGTACCCAATCGTACAGATCTTCGCGGGGATAGGCCGCCCACCGGTCGGTTACCCCGGCGAGGGCCGGGGCGGTCATGTCGGATCTCATACTCCCATCGTGGCAACTACCACAGAGATTTGCTTTCCACAACGTGGATCCGACGCGGGCTAAACTATCGCCCGGAAAAGCACCGATTGCGCCGGTGTTCATCGAGTTTTGTTCGCCATCAGCAACGGAGGCGGGTTGGGGAGTCAGGGCATTGATACAGACGATGGCCAGCGTAAACAACACGCCGGCAACGCCCAAATAAAGCATGCGTAAGAGGAGTCGGGGAACCATGATTTCGCTTTTCCCTAAGATCGGCCCGAGGGTAGAGCGAATCAAGGTGTCCCGGACTCTTTAGATTGTTTATAAGCAACGGTTTAGCCACGGCCACCCCCACCGATGCGCCAACCGACAATGATGCCCAACCGGAGGTCGATGGCCGTGAGGGCACCGATAGCTGCGGCGTACTCCGCGTCGTTGTCGTTGCCACCGAAGGTCGCTGCGCGACCGACGCCCAGGTTAAGCTCAAACACGAAACCGGCGGGTGACACCCACTTGTGGCCCGTCATGATGCCGAGAGCGACCCGGGTAGCGTCGACGGAAACATCCGTATCGCGGTTGATGCCGGTAAGTTGCCCCAGCTTGCCGTAGCCACCGACGTAGAAGCGGTCGAAGCCCTGGCGGGGATTGAAGTAATAGCGGAATTCCGGAATGAGACGAAGATTACGGTAGCGGTAATCGTCTTCTTCGTTGACCAGCAAACCGAGGCTGGAATAGGCAGCGCCGATGGCCACCGCCGTTTGTTGGCCGACGGGAAACTCCGCCGACAGGTTAGCGCCGCCGGTAATGGCCGATCCGACGTTAAGCTTGGCATCCACCTGCGCGGAGGCAGTAAAACAGGCGACCAGGAGGAGCAGAAGGGTGAATAAGTGTTTCATAGTATGGATTGTCTAATGGGTGATTGGTAACGATATCGAAAGTAGCTCCCGGGAGCGTCGGTACAAGAGGTGGTGGATAGCTTTAAAGAATGATTAGCTAAAGCTGTTACGGCACCGTTAATGTCCGGACGTTCCTACCTTCGCCCGCATGCCCGAAGCCCTGCAACTTTCCGAAGATTTCAATTACGCCCTGGAGCGCATGGAAGCGGGGGCGCACCTGTTCATCACCGGGCGGGCGGGTACGGGAAAATCGACCCTGCTGCAGATCTTCAAGCGAAGTACCCGTAAGAACGTCGTCGTGCTGGCCCCCACCGGGGTGGCGGCCCTCAACGTGGGCGGGCAGACGATCCATTCCTTCTTCAGCTTCCCGCCGCGGCTGCTCCAGTCGAAGGACGTGCGCCCAAACCGACGCAACCGGCGCGTTTTTCAAAACATGGAAACGCTGGTGATCGACGAGATCAGTATGGTGCGGGCGGACGTGATGGAGGCCATCGACCTGGGGCTGCGGATCAACCGCAATAGCGATCAGCCCTTCGGCGGGGTGCAGCTCATCCTGTTCGGCGACCTGTTCCAGCTGCCCCCCGTCGTCAGTAGCGAGACGGAGCGGGAGTTTTTCTCTTTGCGCTATGCCAGTGCCTACTTCTTCAGCGCGGACTGCCTCGATTATATCGACCTGGAAATGGTGGAACTCCGGCAGGTGTACCGCCAGGACAGCCGCCACTTCCTGCGGCTACTGGAAAGCATACGCAATGCGACCGTCGATTACGATGAGTTGGCGGACCTGAACCAGCGTTGCCTGCCGGATTTTGCTCCCGAAGAGGGGAGCAACTATTTGACGCTGGCGGCCCGAAACGCGACGGTCACCCGCATCAACGGCGGCGCACTGGAAGCGCTGGAAACGCCGGAGCACCTCTACACGGCGGAGGTGAAGGGCAACTTTCCGGACCGTCTCTTTCCCGTTCCCCAGATCCTGCGCCTGAAGGTGGGTGCTCAGGTCATGACCCTTCGCAACGACCCCGACCGCCGCTTTGTGAACGGCACGATCGGCACGATCACGGCCTGTAAGCCCAAGTCGGTCACCATCGAGATTGTGGAGGAGGGGCGGCCCGTAGAGGTGGAAGTGGAATACGACGAGTGGGACATCATCCGGTACACGGCCGACGGGGAAGACCTCCGCAAGATCGCCACCGAAACGCTAGGTACTTACCAGCAGCTACCGGTCCGGTTAGCGTGGGCGGTGACCATCCATAAAGCACAGGGCAAAACCTTCGATCGGATCATCATCGATCTGGGGCGGTCGGGGGCCTTTGAGCACGGACAAACCTACGTGGCACTCAGCCGCTGCCGCACGCTGGAGGGCATCGTGTTACGCCAACCGCTCAGCCTACGCGACGTCATGGTGGACCCCGAGGTCGTACAGTTTTACGAGGGGAAGCGCTAGTCCCCGTGCTTCCCGGCCACGAATTCTTGCTGGATCCCCGCGAATTCTAGATGGCCGGTGGGGCGCCTGGCTGTAGCCCCGAACATTGCCTTGTCACTAAAGCACAACGCAATGAAATACTTTCTCTTATTCGTCCTTCTCTGCCTGGCTTCGGAATGGGTATTCGCCCAATCGGAAAGCCCCTACTTTTTGGTGAATGGGGATGCCGTTGAGTTTCCGCTGAGCTCCAC
>JBASAV010000678.1:0-5488 GCA_049650785.1 Lewinella sp.
CCCACAGGTCAACGACTGGTGGCCCAACCGGCTCCCGGTGGAACAATTACACCGGGAGTCGCCCGTGGCCAACCCACTAAGCGACGAAGACTACAAAGCGGCCTTCCTCAGCCTGGACTTTGACCAGCTAAAAAAGGATATCAAGGAGATGCTGACCACCTCGCAGGAGTGGTGGCCCGCCGACTACGGCAACTACGGTCCGCAGGTCATCCGTACCGCCTGGCACTCCGCCGGCACCTACCGGATCGCCGACGGTCGCGGAGGAGCCGCCCAGGCCATGCAGCGCTTCGCCCCGATTAACAGCTGGTGGGACAACGGCAACACCGACAAAACCCGTCGCCTCCTCTGGCCCATCAAACAACAGTACGGCGCCAAGCTCTCCTGGGCCGACCTGATCATTCTCGCCGGCAACTGTGCGCTGGAGATCATGAATTTCCCCACCTTCGGCTACGGCGGCGGGCGGCGCGACGCGTGGGAACCGGATATGAGTACGTACTGGGGACCCGAATTCTGGGAAGGCAAGCCCTACGACGAGAACATGGCCGGCCAGAATCGCCCCGGCCACCCCGAGGAGATGGTTAACCGCGACCTGCGCTGGATGGGCGGCGTCAAGGAAGAATTGCACGATCTGGAGGCTCCCCTGGCGGCTACCCACCAATCGCTGATCTACGTCAATCCGGAAGGCCCGGACGGGAACATGGACCCACTGGATTCGGCCCGCGACATCCGCGAGTCCTTCAAGCGTATGGCTATGAACGACGAGGAAACCGTAGCGCTGGTGGCCGGTGGTCACGCCTTCGGCAAGAGCCACGGCATGGTAGACTCCGACAAGATCGGTGCCGCCCCGGAAGGAGCCCCCATTCAGGCCCAGGGCTTTGGCTGGCATAACCCGGTGGGCGACGGTAACGGTAAGGACACGATGACCAACGGTATCGAAGGTTCGTGGACGCCCAACCCGACGACCTGGGACAACACCTACCTGCAGAACCTCCTCGGACTGGAGTGGAAACAGACGAAGAGCCCCTCCGGTGCCGGCCAGTGGACGCCCGTGGATCCGAACGCGGACAAGACACCCGATGCCCACGTAGACGGTCAGATGAACGACCTGATGATGATGACATCGGATATTGCGCTGAAGCGGGATCCCGACTATCGGAAGGTTTGCGAGAAGTTCCTCAACGACTTTGACTACTTCACCCAGGCTTTCTCCAAGGCCTGGTACAAGCTGACCCACCGCGACATGGGTCCTAAAGACCGCTACCTGGGCCCGGAGGTCGCCAAGGAAGACCTGATGTGGCAGGACCCCGTACCGAAGCTCGATCACGAAGTGATAAACTCCGGGCAGATTTACGACCTCAAGCGGCGCATCCTCGATAGCGGCCTTGGCGTACCCGCACTGGTAAACGCCGCCTGGTCGGCCGCCGCGATCTACCGCGACAGCGACAAGCGCGGTGGCGCGAATGGCGCGCGTATTTCCCTGGAACCACAGAACGGCTGGGAGCTGAACCGTCCCGACGAACTGAACAAGGTGCTGAGCACCCTGCGTGGTATCTGCAATGACTTCAATAACGGACAGTCCGGAAACATCCGCGTGACGCTGGCCGACCTCATCGTACTCGGCGGATGCGCAGCCGTAGAGAAGGCCGCCCGCGACGGTGGCGTAGAGATCGAGGTACCTTTCACCCCCGGTCGGATGGATACGACCCAGGAACTGACGGACGAGGAAAGTTTCGATTGGCTGAAGCCCGTATCCGACGGATTCAAGAACTATCACAACGACAAGGTGGGTTACCGTGTCCAGCCCGAGCGGATCTTCCTGGATCGCGCGCAGCTACTAACCCTTTCCGCACCGGAGTGGGTCGCCCTGACCGGAGGTCTGCGGGTACTGAACCAAAACTGGGACTACTCGAAGCACGGCGTGTTTACCGACCGGCCCGGACAGCTGACCAACGACTTCTTCCGCACCCTCACCAGTATGGATTATAAGTGGGAGCCGACCGACGGACGGGAGATGACCTTCAACATCATCAATCGCCAAACCGGTCAGACGATCTATACCGCTACCCGTTGTGACCTGGTCTTCGGATCGAACGCGCAACTACGCAACATCGCGGAGGTGTACGGCGCTAACGACGGTCACGAACGACTAGTAAAGGATTTCGTCGCCGCCTGGGACAAGGTGATGATGCTGGATCGGTACGATGTAAAGGATAGCTGAAAGATCGTGTCGGGAGGAACTTATTGTAAAAAAGACGTTAAGGTGGACTTCACGTAGCTCCCAGGCGTTTCATTCTCAGACACTAGACACGTGAACATTCATATTTAGAGGCTACATAACTCAAGTGTACCTAACAACGGAGGCCCTATCCCGAAACGGATGGGGCCTTTTCTATTGCCACAAGGCGAGTAAAGCCGTAGCTTTAGTCGAAGCCCACAAACCACCGTTGCTATGAAGAACTTCTTGCTATGCCTCGTCTGTACCACCCTGATCGCCTTCTCCGGCTGCGATGAAACAGCGGGCGCCACCGAAGTAACGGACAGCCCCACCGCCGAATCTGCGAATGCTTCCGACAATCCACCCGCCGCGGACGGCAACTACCGGCCGATCGATACCGACGAGGCGCTCGTCGAAACGGCGGTCCTAGCCGCGCCGGAAGCGAGTCGTGCCGGGGCCCAGGTGATCGGTTACAATATGGCCGGAGAATTCGTCACCCTGCGCGAGGGTACGAACGAATTTATCTGCCTGGCCGATGATCCGAAAAAAGACGGCTTCAGCGCCGCATGCTACCATAAAGATCTGGAACCCTTTATGGCCCGAGGTCGGGAACTGCGTGACGAAGGGAAGAACAACCAGGAGATCTTCGCCCTGCGGGAAGCGGAAGTAAAGAGTAACAAGCTCGCTATGGGCGAGACGGGATCCACGCTGCATATATACTACGGTGACCATGCGGAGTATGACCCGGACAGCGGTGAGGTGGACGGTGCCCGGTACCGTTACGTAGTGTACATGCCCTTTGCCACGGCCGCATCCACCGGCTTGCCGGAGTCCCCCGTAGCCCCCAACCATCCGTGGATCATGGATCCGGGTACGCACCGGGCCCACATTATGATCTCGCCGATGGCGGAGGGCGAGTAGGTCCTGGAGAGAAATTATTCCACTCCCCGCTTGCGTTAATCTACCCTGTTTGATCCTTACCCGATCATCACGTACGGTGGCATGGAGGCTATCGCCACGTTCATTCCCTGAAAAGGGACGGAAAATAGGAGCGATAGGGCTTTACCGGCGTACTTTGGGCGCTACGGTGATGAACCGGGTTGCACCCCGGTCGCGCTGCGTGCTAGTCGATCATGGTATTGTAGAACCTTCAAGCTTTCTGACTATGCCACGTCCCAAAATCGACCTGCCGAAGTCCGCCCCGGACATTTGGTTGAATCTCTCCGCCGCCACGGCACTAGCCATCCTGACTGGCGTCACCGCCAGCGGCTACGCGGAAATTCCCAACGCGATCCCGTTTCGCTTCAGCATGGATGGATGGCCCGAACCCTACCTGGATCGGCTGCCGACCTTTACCCTTCCATTCATCGGCCTGCTGGTGTATATACTGGTGCAATTGCTGACCTTGCGGGTTCACCGCTTTCCCTACCCCGTCCGGATAACGCATTTCAATGCGGCCGCGGAGTACCGCAGTGCGATTCGCCTGATGCAGTTTCTGCTGACGATGCTGCTATTAGGCCTGGCTTACGTGCAGTACCAGACCGTGCATGTAGGACTTGGTGAATATACATCCCCCGGATTCTGGGCGGTGGCTATTTATCTCCTCGTACTTGCCGGTGGTACCACCTTCTACTTGCGGCAGCTTTACGCCCCGGTGGATAAGGTACCGGCGCTGCAGTTGTAGGACTCGCGGTAGGTGCCGAATCTAAGAAGTGGGCAGGTCAACGACTATCGGGCCGAACATCTGCGGCGGGTCCGACCTGCAACAGGTAGCCAACCTAAAAGCTTCCCATATGTCAGCCTGCGAATTTCCGATCACCTTCCACCAACCCATTCGTGAATTGACGGAGCGCATTGCCGCTGCCGTAGAGGCGAAGGGTGGATCTTTCAACATATTGGAAAAGGGCGGCCGCTTCTCCATCCCCACCCCCCACGGCGATATTGCGGGGTCGTACCGGGCGGAAAAGGGCACCTTCCATTACTCGCTGACGGAACTCCCGGAGGCCATCACCTGTCACAAGGCGGAAAATACGTTTCGCAGCCTCATTGGATCACCGCCGGATTTGTCGCTGGACTTTGGCTGATTGAACGGGGAAGACATCGGATGACATGCCGGCTAAACCAGCATTTAGTAACCAACACCCAACCCTCTACCCATGCAAACCATCAAACTAGCCCTGGACTGGACCCCCAATATCAACCACATCGGTTTTTTTGTAGCCGAAAACCAGGGCTTCTATCGGGAGGCCGATCTGCGTGTTGAAATACTGGATCCCGGTGCCGATAACTATGCTACCACCCCGGCTAAAAAGTTGGAGACGGGCGCGGCGGACGTGGCGCTTTGTCCCACCGAAAGCCTCATCAGCTATCGGACCAAGGCGGTCCCCTTTCCTATCGTGGCGATTTCCGCCTTGCTTCAGGAGGACCTTAGCGCCATTGCGGTACGGGAGGACAACGACATCACCTCCCCCAAGGATCTAGACGGCAAGTCGTATGCGTCCTATAAGGCCCGCTACGAAGACGAGATCGTGAAGCAAATGATCCGCCATGACGGCGGAACCGGTGACCTACAGTTGGCCTACCCCGAAAAATTGGGCATTTGGAACAGCCTGGTTGACGGCTCCCATGACGCCACCTGGGTATTCCGCAACTGGGAGGGTGTGGCGGCGGAGGATCGGGGGCTCAAACTTCGTTACTTTGATCTCAAGGATTACGATATTCCTTACTCCTATTCCCCGGTGATGGCTACCGGTACCGCGATATTGAAAGAAAGGACGGACGAACTAAGGCGCTTCGTCGAAGCGACCAAGCGGGGATTTCTATTTACTCAGCATAATCCCGGCGAGTCCGAGGGCATCCTGGCGCGCGAACTTCCGGCGACCGACCGGGATATATCCGTCAAGAAAGCGCTTAAGCATACGACCCCGTATTTTGGTAATGCGCGCACCTGGGGGATGATGGATGAGTCTCGGTTGCAAGCTTTTCTGGATTGGTTGGAACGCCATGAGCTAGAAACGCTGTTGCCCCCGGCGGGTGAGTTGTATACCAATCAGTTGATACCCTAGGAATAGAGACTTATTCGGTCCTGCTCCCGCTCCCGAGTCGATAGAGGAGACCTTCCTGCTTAAAGCAGGAACTACAGTGCCCTGGAATGACCCGAGTACAACTCGGGGACCGGGAACGGCTCGTGAGCTCCGCTCGCGCTCAATCGGCGTTGGGGAATGCTTTCCGGCCATCAGCATTGCTTACTCTGACCCGCAGTGACCCGAGTAC
>JBASAV010000679.1:0-7744 GCA_049650785.1 Lewinella sp.
CCTAATATCTACATTATCTCCCCCACATCAAACTAACAAAGTCCCCCCCTGACGACGGGTGTACTTAATCCATCCTATCCACTGGAAACTAATGGCCTGTGCAGGGCAAACACCTCCGTAACCCCATGCGTCTGGAAGAAAAATCCGCTTTGCCACCCAATGACGGTACACGGTCCTTTTACTAACGCCGACCGCCACCCGGGTATGCCTCCGGACTCCCGGGAAGTCGGACTAAGCCGGATGAGCAACCGGGATGCGGATACCACCACCTTCGAGTTGACCTCTGAATAAAAAAATGAAGCTAACCGGCAGGTTCTTAGGCTAGAATGGGCGAGTGAAAAGCTCTACCCTTCACGCCAACAGGTAGGGGAAGTCGGGTCGCGTAGGTTGACGGGCCCTTCGACGACTGTACGGTGAATACGCCACTCGGCCGTACCGACCGACCATCGCGATTAGGCGAACTGGAGCTGTGGTGGAAGGGGTTACGCCACCATATCGCTGCAGGATGGATGAAGCCAGAAACCATCCGAAATAGCTTCTTGGGTAATCTCGGAGGTTCGCGGGGTAGCACGGTAGTCCGGTTGCTACGGCCCCTCTATGCCCCTGAGTGGGTTGATACGAATAGTGAGTTATGGAAGGGTATTTACCGCATCAGCGTGACTGAGGCGACCAGAAACTGGATTGCGGGAGAAAAGTGATCTGATCTGGCAACATCACCCAAACAAAAAAATGGGGCCCCGTCTTGACGACGTAGCCCCATACTTGCTAAAAGCATTTTCCCGAAGGAATTACAGCTTGATGAACGGTCTGATCGTCTGACGTTCACCTTCGATCACCCGCAGGCGGTAGACACCCGGAGGAAGGTTAGCTACCTGCAATTCCTGGCGCAATTCCTCGCTGAGTTTATCTATGCTCAGCGTACGAACGGTGCGTCCGGTAGCATCAGTAAGCAGGACATCAACCGAGCCCCGGAAATCACTGGCCAGCGAGAAATTGAGCTGGTCGGTTACCGGGTTAGGGTACAGGCTGATTTCGGAAGGCACTGCCTCGGAAATTTCCATCACGAGTTCCGGAGCATCCGCTTTGATGCTAAAGGTCTCGCCACAGTTTCCGGCTGCTTCACCCAGCCCGGTGGGCTTGGTCGCATCGAGGTCGAGGTGCAGCTTATCCAGCGCGGCGTTGGCTTCGCGGTAGGCAAAGTCAATGGTATTGCTACCGGCAGCAAGGGTCAGCAGACCACCCGGGTACTTGTTCCAGTAGTAGTCGGGACCTTCCTCGATACGGGTGCTCCACTTTTTCCACTCCCCTCCGTTGACGCGTAACCAGTAGGAATCGCTGTCGCGGTTCGCCGCCTGAATGCGGGCAAAGAGGGTGTAGTCTCCCGCTACGAGGTTGCTGGCCGTAAACCGAATGCGGTTGGCGGGCAGATCGTCGGGAGCCGTACTTACGGAAGCCTTACCAGTCCATACAATGGACTTGCCTTCGGAAGCATCGGTGGCGGAACGTACCGTCCAACCACTGCCGACCGTCGCGCATTCCGCTTCGAGCCAGGCCGAGGTCGCCGTTGGTGGTGGCGGAGGAGTGGATCCGCAATTGGAAGCCATCTCTCCCGTTCCGGCAGGAACGGTAGCCGATTTGCTCAGGTAGAGTTTATCGAGCTGTGTACCGTCTTCGCGGTAAGCAAAATCGATGGTGTTGGCACCTGCCAACAGACTTACCTGGGGACCGGTATAGGCGTTCCAAGCGAATCCTACCTTCGTTTTGATATCACCGTTCCACTTGTACCAGCTACTTCCGTTAATCCGGACCCAGTAAGAATCATCGCCGGTTGACGGCGCCTTCACCCGGGCGAACAGATCGTAGTCGCCAGCCTCGGCATTGGTGAGACTGAAGCGGATGCGATTAGCGGGCACGTCAGCCGGAGCTGCCGCGGTAGAATTGCTGCTCCGTACTACGGCGTACTGGCCGTTCGAAGCAGCGACGTCATCCACTATCATCCATTCATTGCCGACAGTCGCACACTCAGCTTCGAGCCAGAAGGTTGACTTGGTGACATCGGGGCTGGTCACGCTAATCATGACAACATCAGTTGCCTCGGCTCCGTCGTCGTCGGTTACCGTAAGGGTAACGTCGTAGTCGCCGGTGGTAAAGACAGCCACCGGATCGGCTTCGGTAGAGGAACCACCGTCCCAAGTCCAGAGGTAGCTGACGATCGTGCCATCGGGATCGTACGATCCGAAGCTACTGAGTTGAACCGTCAGTGGCGAGGTACCCGAAGTCGGATCAGCACTGGCCATGGCGATCGGCATCTCATTCGCCGGTGTATCTCCACAGTTGGTAGCCATCTCTCCCGTTCCGGTAGGCACTATAGCCGATTTACTTAGGTAAAGCTTATCAAGCTGCGTGCCGTCCTCCCGGTAAGCGAAGTCGATGGTGTTTGATCCCTCGGACAGGACCACCTGCGGACCGGTATAGGCGTTCCAGGCAAATCCTACCTTCGTCTTGATATCACCGTTCCACTTGTACCACGTGCTACCGTTGACGCGCACCCAGTAAGAATCATCACCGGTGGACGGCGCCTTTACCCGGGCGAACAGATCGTAGTCACCAGCTTCGGCGTTGTCGATGTTAAACCGGATACGGTTAGCGGGTACGTCAGCCGGAGCCGTTGCGTTGGAATTGCTCTTCAGCACCACGGCGTACTGGCCGTTAGAAGCGGCACCGTCGTAGACAATCGACCATGCGCTGCCAACGCTGCCACATTCGGCTTCCAGCCAGAAGGTGGACTCGGTTGTTGGTGGCTCGGTACAGTTCGTAGCCGAATTACCCGCACCACTTGGCAGGATGCCGCCCTTGGCCAGGTAGATCTTGTCCAGGATAGCTCCGTCTTCGCGGTACGCAAAGTCGATGGTATTAGTCCCACCAGTAAGCATCGGCTCAGCACCTGGATAAGTATTCCAGGCAAGCTCGGTACCACTGGTGCGGACTAAGCCACGGGACCAACGGAACCAATCGCCTCCGTTAATCCGGACCCAGAAGGAATCCTCGGTTCCCGAAGGTGCGCCGATGCGGGCAAACAGCTTATAGGTTCCAGATTCAGCACCGCTGACTACGAAGCGTACCCGGTTTGCCGGTACGTCGGCCGGAGCTTCCGTACTCGCGTTACGGCCAGCTTTGACCATTAGGAAAGTACCGTTCGAGGCACCCGCATTGGAAACGGTTGCCCAGGCTTCACCTACGGTGGCACACTCTGCTTCCAGCCAGAAAGCGGTCTTGCTGGTGCAGCTCAACCCCTCATCCACGCTTCCGTCACAGTTATTATCCAGACCATCGCAGAATTCGGGGGCACCGGGGTAAACAGTTCCGTCGGTATCGTCACAGTCTCCGGCGTAGGCTACGTAGCCTTCCGGGGCCGTACAGGCCGTAGCGGTGAAGGAGTCGTTACCATAACCGTCTCCATCCGTATCGGCGTAAAAAATGGTTCCTGCGCCAATGGCTGCGTTCGTGTCGTCGCAGTCATCGCCATTAGTTACGTAACCTCCGGGGAGAGCGCAATCCTCCAACGTATTATTGGGATCGCCCAGGCCGTCACCGTCTACGTCGGCGAAGAAGATGGTGGTAGTTACACGGTCATCCACGCTGCCGTTGCAGTCGTTGTCGAGTCCGTCACAAAGTTCGGGAGCGCCGGGATAGACCGTGTCATTGTTATCATCGCAGTCACCCGACAGGGCAACGTAGCCAATTGGTGCCGCGCAGGCGAGAATCCCGGAGGATGTCTTACCGTAGCCGTCCTGGTCCGTGTCGAGGTAAAAGAGAGTTGCTTCCCCGATCGCGGCATCCGCGTCGTTGCAATCCTTAGCGTTAAGAACGTAACCTGCGGGTTGGGAGCAGTCTTCCACGGAGCTGTTCAGATCGCCCAGCCCATCGCCGTCCACGTCCGCATAGAAGGTGTAGGTCGGTAAACCCTCGTCCACACTACCGTCGCAGTCGTTATCCAATCCGTCGCAGAGCTCGACAGCTCCGGGGTAAACCGTGTCATTCGTATCGTCGCAGTCGCCATCCAGCGTTACGTAGCCGAATGGAGCCGAACAGGCGGTTATTTGATCGGAATCATCGCCGTAGCCGTCACCGTCCTTATCGACGTAGAAGGTAGTTCCCGCGCCGATGGATGCATCCGTGTCGTCGCAATCATCATCGTTGTTGACATAGCCTTCCGGTACGGAACAGTCCTCGATCGTATTGCTCGGATCTCCAAGTCCATCACCGTCTACGTCTGCATAGAAGGTCGTGGTGGTAACGCCATCGTCCACGCTGTCGTTGCAGTCGTTGTCCAGCCCGTCGCAGAGCTCGGGGGCCCCGGGATAGACCGTATTGTTATTGTCGTCGCAGTCGCCCGCCAGCGCTACGTAGCCAATCGGGGCCGAGCAGGCGGCAGCAACATTGGAAGGGTCACCGTAGCCGTCGTCGTCCGTGTCGGCGTAAAACAGCGTCGCTTCGCCAATCGATGCGTTCGTATCGTCGCAGTCCGAGTTGTCGTTGACGTAACCGACAGGCATCGAACAGTCCTCGACCGAGTTAAGGGGATCACCCAGGCCATCGCCGTCCGTGTCCGCGTAGAAGGTAAAGGTCGGTAAGCCTTCGTCTACACTACCGTTACAGTCGTTGTCGAGTCCATCACAGAGTTCAGGAGCGTCGGGATAGACCGTACCATCGGTGTCATCGCAGTCGCCATCCAGCGCTACGTAGCCATCGGGGGCCGTACAGGCGGTCACCATCTCGGAAGTCTCGCCGTAACCATCGCCGTCCGTGTCGGCATAGAATTTGGTCGCTTTCCCAATGGCCGCGTTACTGTCATCGCAGTCCGAGGCGTTGTTGACGTAGCCGAAGGGCTGGGAACAGGAAGCTATTGGCTTGGTTGGGTCACCAAAACCGTCACCATCTGCGTCGGCGTAGAAGGTAGCCACCGAAATTTCTTCATCGGTACTACCGTCACAATCGTTGTCTTTTCCATCACAGAGCTCGGGAGCGTCCGGGTAGACCGTATTGTCGTTATCGTCGCAATCGCCATCCAGTGCTACGTAGCCATTAGGAGGGGTACAGGCGGTGACCATATCGGACCCATCGCCATAACCATCATCGTCGTTGTCGGCGTAAAAGGTGGTCGCTTCACCGATGGCCGCGTCCGTGTCGTCGCAGTCATCGTCGTTGTTGATATAACCTTCCGGTGCCGAGCAGTCATCGGTGGAGTTGTTCGGGTCCCCGAGTCCGTCGCCGTCGGCATCCGCATAGTAGGTGAAATTCGGCAAGCCTTCGTCCACGTTTCCGTCGCAGTTGTTGTCTACGCCGTCGCAGATTTCCGGGGCATCGGGATTAATTCCGGCCTCATTATCATCGCAATCATCGGCGTTCTCCACATAACCGTCTTGGGGTCCGCAGAGCTGCGTGGGAGCGTTGATATCTCCGAAACCATCACCGTCCTGATCCGCGTAATAGGTCTGCTTGGCTTCGGGTTCCAGAACGGTCACATCGCTGGTTTCCAGACAGCCAGGCGTACTAGACGCCAAGGTGTATACACCGGCCATGGTGACCGTGGGGTTCTGATCGGTAGAGAAGTAATTATCCGGTCCGGTCCAGCTGTAGGTACCGGTCGAAGTCTGGCCGCTCAACGTTACCGTACCGGAATCACAATCCAGCTGCTTGGGCTGATTGTCGGCATTCGCATCGACCGTGCAGTCGATAACTACTGATCCGATTTCGATGACCGCACCGGTATAGTTCTGCAATACGCTCTGCCCGGCGCTGGCTAGGATAGTAGGAGAATCATTTCCTTCAACAACAAAATTCACATTGGCGATACCCTCCGCAATGGCCTGAAATCCGATGGATGCCAGGGAGAAATCTCCACTCGGAAAATCCGAGAAAAGCCCAATGTTCAAGACCAACCTTCCCGTGGTATTATCTAGTTGGGCGGGAATAATGTTGAAGAATCCGGATTGGGGTTTGATAGCTGTTACCTGTACTAAAGCGGGATCAAACGTGAGGTGCAGGGTAGCGCCGTTGATCTCCACCGGACTGTTCTCTACATTAAGTTGCAGCGTCAGATCAGCAGGTAATGCTTCCGTTAGCGAGGAATTGGCTGGAGTGATGACCAAATCCTGCGCGACGGCTTCCTGGAGGCCGAGTAAAAGAAGTAAACCGACGCAAAGCAACCTCCCGCAGTAGGAAGCAAGCCGGCGAAGGATCGGCTCTGGGGGTGATGTGAGTGTAATTCGGTTCATAGTAGATTAAATTTGTGTTCGTTTAAACGCTTATTCGGTGTCAAATCAGAGCCGCATCTCGGCGGTACGGGGATTATGGAATAAGCCCGCTGGGAACTTCTCCGAACACGTCGAAATTGGTGACAAGAAGGGAGAAGTCCAGAATATCTACCACCCCGGTTCCATTGAGATCCGCGTTGGAGTTGTAGCCTGTATCGGAATCTTCCAAATCGAATGAACTGACCAAAGCGGAGAAGTCCAGGATATTCACCTGATTGTTATTATTGACATCTCCCGTAAGCAATTCGCCGGCGTCGTGCGTATCGTTGCTACCCGTGATGGTCACCACATCGACCACTTGCAGGCTGTTGGGGTACTTGATTGCCAGTTCATACGTTCCGGGTGCGATTCCGTCGATAGTCATCTCACCGGAGGCATCAGCGGTTCCGATTAAATCATAATCCGGAGTAGCGCCCCCTACCGGGTACAGCCTTACCGTATAGTCCCCACTGTATTCAGACATGCCCTGACGGGTTACCGAAATAGTCAGATCGGCAAGAGCTGCGCTCGGATCGTATAGCAAGGTGATGACGTTCGAGGTAGTGCTGACCGCTTGGTCAACCGCATAGGGCTCGGACGAAGTCACAGCAACGATTTGGTTGAGACCCCCGTCCGGGGTCGCGTTTGCACCCGCAGTGGTCAGGAGAGTGACTGGAATAGCTAGCGTGCCGCCGGATCCGAGGACACCGGTATACAGTGCCTTTCCGGACATGGCTTCGTTGGCGTAGTAGGTTTCGTCCGCTACATTGAAGGGTGGATCACCCGAAGCAATGAAGAGGCGAGAGTCCATCACCAGCAGGGAAACGTAATCGCCGGGCGTACCCGTTACCGTAACGAGTTGATTCACTTCACCCACGGTAGCCGGGGTACTGGGCTGGCCGACCACCGAAATGGTTGGGGCTGCCGGAGCAGTCGCCGTCACTACGGCCTGTGATCCCCCCAGGCTGCCATCTTCGTAGAGGCTACTCACCAGGGTTGATCCGTCACTAAAGGTTACGGTGACGGTAGCTCCGATGAGTTCGTAACCCGATACGGCTCCGGCATTACCCGCTCCGGCGACCCCTTGAATACTATTGGGATCGATATCCGTCGTCATGGAAAAGCTCTCCCCCGGGTCGAAGTCGGTAAAGCTGGTGGTCAGTACATCGAAACCGCCGTTGCGGGGCGCCGAGAAAGGGCCGACACAAGGATCAAGCGGAGCGACGAGGCCAACTGCACCCGCCGTCGTACCTGGAGTGAAACACTGGGCGGTAGCGTCCCCCCCGGAACCGGTGGGGTCATAAACCATATCCGGAAGGATACCCGTAGAGAGATCAATCGAGACCTCCGTGACCGCCAGGTTACCAGTGGACTGATTCGTGATCTGGATCTTATCACTTCCGCCGTACGTAGTGGCGTTGAGTCCGGCGCCGGGGGTGATTTCCACC
>JBASAV010000680.1:0-2706 GCA_049650785.1 Lewinella sp.
TCTGGTGCGTATCGGTGGCCTTGAGTTTGACACCCCGGCTGCTGGTGTTGCGGTCAATCTTGTTAAACGTGAAATAGTCATCGGCCGGAAATCCCCGGTCAGTACCGGGTACCTTATTCATATTCTCGATGCGCACGATCGGTCCTTTGGCAGGAGCGCTGGCGGCCAGTGCAATGGGCCAGCAATTGATGGTGAGCAAAAATAACAGCAAGGCCGAAAAGCCCCTGCCGTAGTGGGTAGCATTAGTTAACATATGCGGTTGGTTTAATTTAAAATCGGTAAAAAACGAAAAGCCTCCCCCGCCAGTGTTAGGTGGCGGGAAACGAGAAAAAGACAAGCATGTTTACTCTCTGGAAAGTCACCAACCTGCTATCAGAGCGGTGCAATGCTCGGGGTTGGCTGCCGTAAAGATCGCTTAAAAAGCTGAATTGAGAAAAATTTACACAAATCCATTTCCTCTAAAAAGGCAAACGGGTCCGGTGCCACCACCTGCGCTCCGCCGCCCAACTTCCCCTCGCGGGGTTACTCTACGGCAAAGAGATACCGCTTCTTTTTTCCATTCTCGACCATCAGGTAACGGTCGTGGAGGAGGTCCGACACGGTGACCGTTGCGTCCGGATCGGCAATCTTAGATTTATTGATGGCGATGGCATTTCCCTGCACCGCCCGGCGGGCTTCACTTTTGCTGGCCGTTACGTCGCTGTGGTCCGACAGGAGGTCCAGTAGCGCGACCGGGAGTACCGAGCGACTGACGGTGAATGTGGGAATGTTGCCGCTCAAACTGCGGAAAGCTTTAACGTCGAGTGCCCGCAGATCCTCCGGAGTAGCCCCACGGCCCCAAAGCAGGTTCGTGACGCGCTGGGCGGTCTCAAGTCCTTCCTCGCCGTGAATGCGTAGGGTGAGCTCGGCAGCCAGTCCGGTCTTGATGTTCGTCACGTCCCGGTAGCGGTCTTCCCCGCCTAGGTGAGTCTCGACGGTAGTGCAATCGGCCAGGATGGAATCTTTGTCGCGTAGCGAGAAGTACTTCAGGTATTTCGTCAGGTCGGCATCGTCCGCGCGTAGCCAGAACTGGTAGAAATCGTAGGGACTGGTGAGTTCGGCATCCAGCCAGATGTTGCCCTCCGCGCTCTTGCCAAACTTGCTTCCATCCGCTTTCGTTAGCAGCGGCGTAGTGACCGCGAAGGCCTTTTCTTCGAGGTTGCGGCGTACGAATTCGGTACCGCTCGTGATATTCCCCCACTGGTCGGAACCTCCCATTTGCACCGTTACTCCCCGTTCGGTAAAGAGCTGCTGGAAATCGTAGCCCTGCAATAACTGGTAGCTGAATTCGGTGAAGGACAGTCCGGTTTCCAGGCGAGTCTGCACACTATCCTTACTCATCATGTAGCTGACGGTAAGTGTTTTGCCCACTACGCGCAGGAAGTCCAGCACGTTCATTTCCCGGTAAAAGTCCAGGTTGTTGACTACGGTGACCGAACTGGTGCTGTCGGCGTTGCCGAGTTGTTTCCCTGCCAGAGAGAAAAGCTGCTCCATCTGATTTTGCTGGTGGGCTAGATTGTTGTCCAGCTCATCGTAGGTTTTGAGCTCGCGTTCCTCCGCTTTGAAACTGGGGTCGCCGATTCGGCCCGTTGCCCCACCGAACAGGACCACCGCTTCGTGGCCGGCCCGCATCCAGTGTACCAGCAGCATCACCTGTACGTAGTTACCGATGGTCAGCGAGGGGGCGGTAGGGTCGAACCCGATGTAGCCACGCCGGGGCGCTTCCTGCAGGTGCTCGCGAATGCCGGGAGTGAGTTGGTGCAGCATGCCGCGCCATTCGAGTTCGGCGATAAAATCCATTGGTAGGGGGTTACGGAGTGGGGTAGGGCGCGCAAATATAGCATCCCTGACCAAGCTTTCTTTTTGGGCGCCGGCGCGCAGGAGTAAACCCTCCGACGGGGACCTGAGTGTTTTGGCTTTATCTTCGCACACCATGAATCTCCCCTTATTTCTGGCCCGGGGCGTAGCAAAGGGCGGCGGTCAGTCGATCAGCCGCACCATCCTCGCAATCGCCGTCGTGGCGGTGGCTATCTCCATGGCGACGATGGTCCTGGCGAGTGCGCTCATTTCCGGCTTTAAATCGGAGATCTCGGTGAAGATTTTCGGCTTTTGGGGACACGTACACATTACGGAAGAGAAAGCGGCCAACGACATCATGCTGACCGCCGAGTACCCGATCAGTAACCAGCAGGATTTTTACCCCGGCTTGTCCGATACGGAGCAGATCACGTACCGCGACTTCGAGGACCCATTCGGCAGTAATACATCCGAGCTGCGGACCACCACCGGGGGCATCCGCCACATACAGCAATTCATTCTGCTGCCCGGTATCGTTTCGGCCTTTCAGGAGGGGGAGCGATTGGCGGACACCGAGCCCCTGATTATGAAGGGGATCGCGCCGGATTTTGCCTGGGACGATTTCGGGCAGTACCTCATCGAGGGGGAGCGGCTGGAGGTCATCCCGGACACTACCTCACGCGGCATACTCATTTCTAACAGCACGGCGAAACGCCTCCGGTTGGGAGTTGGCGACCGACTGGACTTCGTTTACTTCAGTGGTCTGCGCGAGGAAAAAAGTCGGGCGTTCACCGTGCAGGGCATTTACAAAACGGGACTGGAAGAGTACGACAGCAAGTTCGCCCTCGTAGATATTAAACAGCTGCAGGG
>JBASAV010000681.1:0-3715 GCA_049650785.1 Lewinella sp.
AGTTGGAATGGGCCCCTACCAATTCCACGTTGAGGGAGGGATTGATGGCGAGTGTCATGGAAAAACTGGTGATCTTGAGCCCGTAGCCCTCGAGGATCGGAAAGATTTCCAGCCAGTCTTCGATCAGGCGGCTTGTTTTTTCGCGGGTCCCTTCGCCGACCGTACTGGCCAGTCCACTCATAGCCTTACGGGCACCTTCCAGAATATCGTCGAGCATATCATTATATATATGGTGAGGGCTCCAAGATCGACCGGTAGACGCGGATGCACAAACCGGCTCGACCGCCGCCGACCGATAATCGACCGACGTCAGGCGGCAACAACTTCTCCGGAGCGGTTGGTACGCGTATTACCACCGGTCTCCCTACTTTGTGGTATGCACAGAATAGTAGGTTGTCTTTCCATATGCTTATTCATAATCTCTTGTTCCACGCCGGTGCCTGATGAGCAGGACCAGTCGGCAGATACCCGAACAGGATTGGCTGACCTGGCGGATTTTCCAATTGGTGGCGCCATAAACGAGCGGGAAGCTAGTAATGACTCCGCCGTATTATCCATCATTCAAACGGAGTTCAATAGCCTGACGGCAACGAATGACATGAAGATGTACTCCATTGCACGGGGCCCCGGGACGTTGGATTTCACCCTACCGGATGCCTTCGTCGATTTTGCCGAACGGGAAGGTAAGCGAGTATTCGGTCATACCCTGTTATGGCATTACGGGTTTCCGCAACATCTGAATGAGTTGGAACCGCAGGCCGCTGAAGCATTTATTAAGTCATACGTTGATACCGTGGTGACGCGGTACCGGGGTAGAGTGGACGGATGGGACGTCGTCAATGAGGCAATGGCTACCAAAGGTGGGGAACTGCGTCCCACCCCCTGGCTGGAGAAACTGGGAAAGGCATACATCCCGCTGGCCTTTCGCGCCGCCCGGGGGGCGGATCCGGATGCCAAGCTATTCATCAATGATTTCAATACCGAACGGGACACGGCCAAACTAAACGGGCTGCTGAGTATGGTCCGCGACATGCAGGCGGACGGCGTTCCGATTGACGGCATTGGATTTCAAATGCACATTCGGATGGATACGGACGAAGAGCTGATCGGACGCTCGCTCGCCAAGGCGGCGGAGACGGGCTTGCTCATCCACCTTTCCGAGGTAGACATCATCTTCAACCGGCACGACGATAGCCAGGGTGGCGGCGAACAGATCGTTGACGCTGTTACCCCGGAGATGCTGGAAGCCCAGGGAAAGAAATACGAACGACTGGCAGAACTGTACCGGGAAAACGTACCGCCCGCGCAGCGTTACGGAATCACCTTCTGGGACTTCACGGATCGCGATACGTGGATAAACGGATTCTTCGACCTTAAGGATTGGCCGACCCTTTACGACGAGGAATTGAAAAGAAAACCGGCCTATGAAGGCTTTGCTCGGGGGTTGACGGAATGAAGTTTACAAGGCGCTAGCATATCCTAAACCTTTTCCTTACCTTTGCGCCCCGAAATCAATTTTTTTCACCAACATCCATACCGATGTTTGCAATCGTAACCATAGCCGGTCAGCAATTCAAAGTTGAGGAAGGTCAGGAAATCTTCGTCCACCGGCTAGAAGCCAAAGCTGGCGATTCCGTTAGCTTCGACGCGGTTCACCTCCTCGCCAACGGCGATGACGTAACCGTGGGCACGCCGATGCTCAGTGGCGCCTCCATTGGGGCCACCGTTGTTGATCCGCTCGTCAAGGGCGACAAAGTGATCGTTTTCAAGAAGAAGCGCCGCAAGGGCTACCGACTGAAGAAAGGTCACCGTCAACAGTACACCAAGCTGAAAATCGACTCCATCGCGGGCTAGTCACGGCCCCATTCCTCATTTCCCTCCGGGGAGCCAAAATATAATATACCATGGCACACAAAAAAGGTGTAGGTAGTACCGATAACGGCCGCGACAGTAAATCAAAACGCCTGGGCGTGAAGCTCTTCGGCGGACAGTCAGCCAAAGCCGGTAACATCATTATCCGCCAGCGGGGTACGAAGTACCATCCCGGCGAGAACGTCTATATGGGCAAGGACTTTACCATCCACGCCAAAGTAGACGGTACCATTTCTTTCCGCAAAAGCCGCCTGAACCGCATGTTCGTCAGCGTGGATCCCACCGAAGGAACCAGCTCGAATGGCAACGGTAACGGCAGCGCCACCGCAACCACAGCAGCTTCTACCAAGACGGAGAAAGCATCCAAGGCCAGCCAGCCCACTCCCTCAAACGCCGGTAAGCCCGCTCAGTCGCGTGCTTCCGTCGAGGGCAATACCGAACCCGTCCACATGGATGACGCTCCCGAAATGCCTTCGGTAGCTCCCGGGATCACGGACGAAGCCGAACTCGCCGCCGCGAACGCGGACCAGGGTGATGCGCTGAATACCGCCGAAGTAACCGGCAGTGACCGCCCCGAAGAAGTCGTCTTGCCAAGTGGCAAGAAGTACAAGATCAACGACCTGACCGTCATCGAAGGCGTTGGTCCCGGTATCGCCGGAATCCTCAGCGCCGCTGGCATCAAAAGCTGGGAAGCCCTGGCCGATGCAGACGTGGACTTCCTGAAGGAACAACTCGCTGACGCCGGTGGCAACTACAGCTCCCACGATCCCTCCACCTGGCCCAAGCAGGCACGCCTTGCCGCCGACCAGAACTGGGGAGAGCTCGAAGCGCTGCAGGATAGCCTACACGGCGGACGCGCAGTAGAGGAAGAATAATTCTCTACCACCCAACCCCAAAGAATACGCCCGATCGAGCAGCTGCTTGATCGGGCGTTTTTAGTTCCACACGTGCCCCCAGGTGGTTTGACTCCTGCTACGAACATGGTTGGGATAGCTGGCCTGGTTCGGTAATCCCCTTGTCTTCCCCCGGCGTGAACCGGGTTCGGAGTCCTGACAAGTCGAAGGAGTTGAGGCCCGCCCTAGACAGGCCGAAGTCACTTCCCAATTTAAATAAATTGTAGGGTCAACCAAGTTTTAGGACCCGTGTGGACTAGGTAAACGCACAAAGGGGCGATTTGATTGACGGCAACCCCCGTTTATCCGGTAGGTCAATTCCTATACCCTCCCGTCCGAGAGCATTTGCTCTACGCCTCCTGAATCAAAAGACTTTAAATAGGCGATATTGTAAATAAATGCCTACCTTTGCGCCGCGAGCCGGGACCCCTTCGCTTTGTCCGATCCACGCCTCGTCCGCCGCTTGCCCTGCAACCGGCTCATCATTTCGGAGCGAAGCATCTCAACCAGTCATCCGGTAATTACCCGATGACAAGGTGCCCGGTAGACGGGCTACCCACCAATATCTATTATCCATATGGACAGTAAACGTCCCAATCGCCCGGCTAAAGGCCGTAATAAGCGTAGTTCCTCCAATCGTCCCCAACGCGGAAAATCTTCCGGCGGCAACCGTCGGGGTAGTTCGGGAGGACGCTCCAATCACAACTATATCCCCCTGCCGGCGGATATGATGGTCCACGAGGGTGTCCCCCTTAAGACCGTTGAGTACCACGCCGAGAAGAAGTACGCAGACTGGCCGCTGCAACCCAAACTGAAGAGCGCCATCAAGGCCGCCGGCTGGGTGTATCCTACTGAAATTCAGGAAAAATCATTCGAGCACGTTGCCGGACTGAAAGACGTGATGGGAATCGCCACTACGGGTACCGGTAAGACGGGTGCCTTCCTTATCC
>JBASAV010000682.1:0-7125 GCA_049650785.1 Lewinella sp.
GGCCTTCCGGCGAAGGTTGTTCTCCGGATACATATCTACGGCGATCACATCCTCTAATCCGTCGTTATTAAGGTCGGCCACGTCGTGACCCATAGCCGAGTAACTGGTGTGCTTTAGGTAATCGGCCGACCGGTCGGTGAAGGTGCCGTCCTGTCCGTTGATCCACAGCAGGTCATTACTGATGTAGTCGTTGGTTATATAGAGGTCCGGCCATCCATCCTGGTTCAGGTCGCAAACGGAAATGCCCAGTCCATAGCCCTCGCGCAGGATACCGGCCTCCCGGGTGACCTCGGTAAAGCGGGGCAGGCCGTCCGGTCCGGGGCCCTCATTGCGAAAAAGCTTGTCGTTCTTTTTACCGCTACCGTCGGTAATCTTCGGCAGGTACCGGTTGGGGATGGCGCGATCGTCCATCTCGTTTATGAGCAAGTAAAGATCGAGGTCGCCGTCCCGGTCGTAATCGAGGAAGGCCGCCTGGGTCGTGTGGGAGGTATCGGCGATGCCAGCGGTGCCGGCCACCTCGGTAAAGCGGGGAACTGCCAGGCCGTCGGGACCTGGCTCGTTGCCCATATTGAGGAAGAGCATATTTGCCCGACGCGGTCCCGGTTCGTATACCGTAGCGCTGATATACAGGTCGGGACGTCCGTCGGCATTGATATCGGTCACGGCTACTCCGCTACACCAGCGCCCGGTCGCGGCTACCCCGGCCAGTTCGGTGACGTCGGCAAACTGCATGTCACCCAGGTTGATGAAAATCTTATTGTCGGCGGTATTGCCGGTGAAGTAAAGATCGGTGAGTCCGTCACCGTTGAAATCCGCGGCGCCGACGCCTCCTCCGTTATAGACATATTCGAAATCGAGGATATTGAATGTATCGTCCTCAACGATCCGATTTGCGAAGGTCAGGCCGCTATTTGCGGTGTCCACACGTTGAAATAGGGTAGCGGCTTCTTTTTCCCGACATCCAGTGGTAAAAAGCAAGCAGCTAACAAGACAAAAGACGAGCGATTTCATGCAGTAAAAGTAAGACACCAAAATGGACACGCTTTGACCAGGCACGACATAATTGGACGGTAAGCCATCGGTCAAAAACAAAATTTTGGTTCCGTATACTCTGTAATTTATTTGGTATGTTAGCGCTCTCAAAGACGCCAAGAAGGATCGACTGTCGGCCTTCCAGAAATTTTTGAACTCACTAATTTAATCTCGATCATGAAACAACTTTTGAGCCTACTGATGGCGCTGCTGTGTTCGGCGGCCATCTACGGGCAAACAACAGTCAGCGGTACGATAACCGATCCCGACGGACTACCCCTCATCGGAGCCACGGTTATCGCACAGGGTACCTCCGTAGGTACCGTAGCTGACATCGACGGTAACTTCGAACTGACCGTTCCGGCCAACGTTACCGACCTCATTTTTTCCTTTACCGGTTATGAAAGCCAGACCGTCACCCTGAGCGGGCAGACGATTCTGGACGTGGTGATGACCGAAGGGGTAGCCCTCGACGAGGTGGTCGTAACCGGATACGCTGTGACGAGTAAGCGTCAGACTACCGGTGCCATCTCTACGGTAAGCACCGAGGAACTCACCGCTATTCCTTCCGGCAACGTCGAGCAGCAGCTCCAGGGACGCGCTGCGGGAGTGACGGTCATTACGAACGGACAGCCCGGTACCCAATCCATCATCCGGGTCCGCGGCTTCGGCTCCTTCGGTGGCAACAACCCCCTTTACGTGGTGGACGGGGTACCCCAAACGAACATTGACTTTCTTTCTCCGGACGACATCCAGAATACTTCCATTCTAAAGGATGCCGCCTCGGCGTCCATTTACGGTGCCCGCGCGGCTAACGGCGTAGTCGTTATCCAGACCAAGCGCGGAACCCAGGAAGCCTCTCCTCTGAAGGTCACCTATAACGGACTTACCGGCTTCACGGATCCCGGCAGTGGCAACCCCATCCTTACGCCCCAGCAGGACGCTATGAAGACCTGGGAAGCCATCCGGAATACTGCGGCGGCCAACGGAGTCGATCCGAACTACAGTCACCCACAGTATGGCAGTGGCGAAACCCCCGTGGTGCCCGATTACATCCTGGTCGGTCCTTCCAGTGGTGTAGTTGGTGACGTGGATCTGGAAGCGGAACGGGAAAAATACAATATCGATGCGAGCCTCGGTGACTACTACCAGGTGGTGCGCGCCAATAAGGGGGGAACCGACTGGTACGATGCTATCACGCGTACCGCCCTGGTTAATCGCCACACCCTCGGTTTTTCCGGATCCACTGAGAGCACCCGCTACTATGTGAGCCTGGGTGCGCAGTTGCAGGAGGGTATTCTTTTGGAAAACGACTACCAACGTTACACGGCCCGGATGAACACCGAGTTTGACCTGGGCAGTCGCGTTCGCTTCGGCCAGAATTTGCAGTTCACGCACCGCAAAACCCTAGGCCTGACCGGCGCCGGCGCCGGCGCGGGTAGTTCCAACGAGGAAAACCAGATCCTTTCTGCCTTCCGCTTGAATCCCCTCATTCCTGTTCGAGACGAGTTCGGCGGCTACGCCGGTACAGCTGCCCAGGGCTTCGGAAACCCCCGGAATCCAGTAGCCGAACGGGAAGGGCTGGCCAATAACCAGAACTTTGAAAATATTGCCTTCGGTAACGTATACCTGGAGTTCGATCCCATTGAATCCCTCGTTCTCCGTACCAGCTTCGGCGGGAAGTACGTGGGTTACAATGGCCGGTCATACGGCCGCCGTACTTACGAAAACGCGGAGAACATCGGTAGCTTCAGCTACAGCGAGTTTCAGGGTTACGGAACGGACTGGATTTGGACCAACACGGCTACCTACACCGAAAATTTCGGCGCCCACAGTCTAAACGTGCTGGCCGGCATGGAAGCTCTCGAGATCGGTAAATTCCGTAACAGTAACGGTTCGGGTATCAACCCCTTTAGTGAAAATACCAATTTCGTTTCGCTCAACAACGTCAACAGCCGCGTGGTCAGCTCCGGCTTCACCAACGGTAGCCGGTTCTACTCCGTCTTCGGACAGGTAAACTACAACTGGAACGATCGTTACTACCTGACCGGCGTGCTGCGCCGCGACGGCTCCAGCCGATTCGGAGCAGACAATCGCTTCGGTACCTTTCCGGCCATCTCCGCCGCCTGGCGGGTAACGGCGGAACCCTTTATGCAGAACCAGACCTTCTTCACCGACCTAAAAGTTCGCGGTGGCTGGGGACAAATGGGTAACTCCAACAACGTATCCGGTGATAACCGCTTCTCCCTCTTTGGAACGGGTCTTGGCCCATCCAGCTACGATATCTCTGGCTCCAATTCCAGCGCCATTGCCGGCTTTTACCGCAGCCGTATCGGTACGGAAACCGCCCAATGGGAAAACTCCGTAACCTCCAATATCGGTTTCGATGCAACCCTGTTCGGCGGCAACTTCGACGTGATCGTCGACGTCTGGCGCAAGGAAACCAACGATCTGTTGGTCCAATTAGCCGTACCTAACGTACTCGGTCCTTCCGCTACACCGCCCTCGGTCAACATCGGCAGCATGCTCAACCAGGGTATCGACGCCCAACTGATCTACCGGACGAAGATCGGCGGTGACTTCGGCATCGAGGCGACCATCAACGGGGCTATTTTGAAAAACGAAATCACCAAGTTTACGGACGACGTGGATTTCTTCGATACCAACGTAGCCAGCCCACGGATCAGCGGAACGATCGTTCGCAACCAGGTAGGTCAGCCCCTCTCCTCATTCTTCGGATATAACGTTGTCGGGCTGTTTCAGAGCGATCTGGAAGTACAGAACGCACCGGACCAGGAAGGCGCCGCTCCCGGCCGCTTCCGCTTCGAGGACAATAATAGCCGCGGCGAGAACGGTGAGCTTACCGGCATCCCCGACGGACAGATCACCGAAGCCGACCGTACCTTCTTGGGAAGCGCGGTTCCCGACTTCACCGGTGGTTTCAACCTTCGGTTCGACTATAAGGGCTTCGATCTGACGACCTTCTTCTACACCGCGCTCGGTGGCGAAGTCTACAACTACTCGAAGTGGTTTACCGATTTCTACGGCACCTTCGTCGGAGCTGCCGTATCCACCCGGGTGCTGGATAGCTGGACGCCCGACAGTCCGAGCACCAATGTTCCGATTTACGAGAACATTTCCAACTTCAGCACCTCCACCGAGTCCAATAGCTACTACGTGGAAAGCGCCGATTACCTGCGCCTGCAGAATATCGCTCTCGGCTATAGTTTTCCGAACGACCCCTTCAATGGGGCGTTGAGTAACCTTCGGATAGCCATCTCGGCGAACAACCTGTTTACGATTTCCGGCTACGAAGGCCTCGACCCCGCCGTGGGTGGTGCCGCCGATACGCTGTTCGGAGTCGACTTGGGTAACTATCCTGTCACCCGCGGCTATAACCTGTCGCTAAGCGTTGGATTCTAATTTATCCGTAAGCCCGTTTAACCCGCGCAAGTGCGAGTGAAACGGGACGGATACGAACCTAATTTAACAATGATAATCATGCAGACTAAAAAACGTCTCACGTATATATTTGCCACCTTGGCAGCCCTGGGCTTCGTGTTTCAGGGGTGCTCGGATGACTTTCTCGAGGTGGCTCCCACCGGCTCGCTCAACGAGGAGGTTCTTGGTAGCCGCGCCGGTATCGACGGCCTACTGATCGGTGCTTACTCCCAACTTGGCGGCCGTGGAAATTACTATGCCGGTGCTTCGAACTGGGTCAACGGATCCATCCAGGGCGGCGACGCCAATAAGGGCACGGAAACGGGTGACTTCACCGATATCAATGAAGTGGTAAGGTATCAGCTCAGCCCAACTTCCGCGGTGGTCGCTAACCGGTGGAACGGACTTTTTGAAGGAGTAGCCCGTTCAAATGCGGCTATATCCATAGCCAAGAACTCTGCCGACCCCACCGTCAACGATGAGTTTCGCGCTTCGGCAATGGCCGAAGGAAGATTCCTGCGCGCGCAATACTACTTTCAAATCAAGATTTCTTTCAACCAGGCACCCTTCATCAACGAAGACCTGACCTCGGAGGAAGCCATCGCCGTCTCCTCTACCGAACTGTGGTCGGATATTGAAAGCGACCTGCAGTATGCCTACGATAACCTGCCTGCCACCCAGGACCAAGCCGGACGGGCTAATAAGACAGCGGCCGCCGCTATGCTCGGGAAGGTTTACCTACACCAACAGAAATGGACTGAGGCTAAGGGTATGTTTGACTGGGTTGTAGAGAACGGTCAAACCGCAAACGGGCAGGACCTAGCGCTCGTGGAAAATTATAGCGACCTGTTCAATGCAGCTTTCGACAACAATAGCGAGTCCATTTTCGCCATTCAGGCAGCAGCTGGTACCGGCACCACTAATAATGCCAACCCTGATTTCGTACTTAACTTTCCCCATAACACGGGGTCCAGTGGACCTGGCGGCTGCTGTGGTTTTTTCCAGCCTAGTTTCGATCTGGTCAACTCTTACCGTACCGAAGACGGCTTGCCAATCTTAGACGAGGGCTACCGCAGTGAATCGAATGCTATTGTCAGCGACTTCGGCCTTACCGCCGAGGATCCCTTTACCGTCGATCAGCAACCTGTCGATCCCCGCCTGGACCACGCCGTCGGACGCCGTGGCGTACCCTACCTGGATTGGGGCCCACACCCAGGTCGCCCCTGGGTCCGTGACCAACCGCACGGTGGTCCTTATGCTCCTAAAAAGTTTGTTTACTACCAATCCCAGGAGAATACCTTCTCGGATGGTTCCAGTTGGACACGCGGTTACCCCGCCGTGAATTACGTGATCATCCGGTACGCCGATGTACTGCTGATGCTCGCCGAAGCGGAAATCGAATTGAACAACCTCCCCCGGGCACTAGAGCTCATCAATATGGTGCGGGACCGTGCCAGCAATTCCGAATTGGCTGATTCGCCGGCCAACTACGAGATTTCGCTTTACGATAATCTGGGTAGCCAGGCTAATGCACGTAAAATCGTGCAGTTCGAACGCAAGCTTGAGCTTTCCGGTGAGGGCCACCGCTTCTTCGACCTCCGCCGTTGGGGTCGCGCGGAGTCCTTCCTGAACAGCTACATTGGCTATGAGCGTCAATTCCTCCCTGTTCAATTCGGTGGTGCGGATTTCACCGCTCCCCAGGATCTCTACTACCCCATCCCGCAGGGACAGATCGACCTCCAGGGACTCGAGGTGCTGGGTCAGAACCCCGGTTATAACTAGTTACGGTAACAACCTGACGCTTAGCGGCCCTGATCGGTATCACCGGTCAGGGCCGCTTTCTTTTTGCCTACGGGAAGCCTGAGTTGGTATATCCATTCTATGCTGACCGCTTACACAAGGGGAAGGGACACTATGAAATTGGGTAGCGGATATTACGATTAGCTAGCCGGAAGATCGGGTGGCGCGCGATGGGTGTATAGTGACTCTGACTCAGAGTGAGCGTACCAAATGTCCATGGCGATCGTAGGCCCGAGTAGGGTGCCCCGGCTAATATGTATGGGTAAACTCGATTTTTCCTTACTTCAAGATCACCAACTTCTCTAATTCCCCGTTGATCACGTTCGTTCCGTCGCCCTGTAGCCGTATCTGGTAGAGGTAGACGCCGCGGGCCAATTGATCGCCGTAATCGTCGAGTCCATCCCATTCGATGCAGTCGTCCTGCCGGATGGTACCGTCACTGACGGGGAAGTCAGCCTGGAGCGTCTTTACCAGGCGACCGCTAACGGTATATATCTGGATCAGGGCACGCACCTCCTGACCTACCAGCGTATGGTCGAATTGAAAACAGGTAGAGGTAGTGAAGGGATTGGGATAATTGAGGACATGCGTAAGCGCGTCGCCCATATCGGACGTGACCAGAAACTCCGTAGTGGCCACCGTACTGTTGTTGGCCACATCCCAGGCACGGATACGGACAGTATGCAAACCCGGTTCGAGATCAAATAGGGGATAGCGCACCTTTCCGCTTTGGTAATTGTCTACGTCCGCTTCGTAGTAATCATTCAGCACGATCGGATTGCGGGAATCTTCGTCCAGTACCGCTTCCAGGTCGTGACCGATGCTGTTGCCGGTCACGTTGATACCCAGATC
>JBASAV010000683.1:0-3607 GCA_049650785.1 Lewinella sp.
AATCATCGATGACGTGGACGTTATGCGGGATCGTCCCCGTATTTAGACTGGTCAACGGACGGTACTCGTCGAGCGCCTGAATATCTGACGGGTCGGTGATGTCGTAAGCGGCAACGGAAGCATTAGCTACCTCATCGGTGGTGAATAGGGTATTCCCATTCCCGGTGGTCCAGGCGTTGTGCGTGAAGTTGTAGGGGGTGACCTGCCGACCCAGTTCGGTGATGTTGTCAAGATCGCGGGTATCGTAGATCGCCAATTCACCGCTGTAGATCTCCGAGGCGTACATCAGACCGTCCTGCACGTACACGTCGTGGCTATAGGTAGCCGGGCCGCGTCCTACGATGGGCGGATGCCAGGGATCGGTATTCAGATCGAAGATCAGCATTCCACCGTCGTTGATGTTCCGGTCGCCACCGGCAGTGAAGGCCAGCCCACGGGTGGTATCGATGAAGATATTGTGTGCCCGGTGAAAGGGCCGGTTAAAACCCGGCACGGTATCCCGCACGTAATTAACGGCAAAGGTGTCGGGTAGCGATCGCAGATCGATGACCACCAGGCCATCATTGCGTTGATCCGACACCGCGTAGGCGTATTCGCCGTAGGTCTTGATATCCCGCCAGATACTCTGGACACCGCTCGTAACACCGATCAACTCGGGCTCGTCGGGATTGGCTAGAGAAATGATGGCGACGCCGGTATCGAGTCCCATGAGGGCATACTCGGTTCCGTCCGGACTGACGTAGCCCCAAACGTCATTGACTGCTACTCCGAAGTCGAAATTCGAACGCAAATCGGCGTTCATCTGCGCGGCTAATGGTAAGGAGAAGAGGAGCAGCAGGATCGGAAAATAACGAGTCATGTTCAAATTTGTCCCAAAGGTAACCGCCCGGCTAAGCGTGGGGTCTTGTCACTTAGTCTGCGCGCCGATACACCACCGTTTCCGAGCTCACGCCGAGTACCTGAAGTTCGAGTACGTCATCCGTCAGACGCACGATCCCGTAGCAGTCCGTCTGGGCCGGTCCGGAAATCGTGAAGCACGGTTCTCCGGTACTGGTTCCGCCGCTGCAGGCCTCGGGGCAGGCGCCGTGGAAGGTCATATCTTCTTCCACCAGCATCTCCCCCTGGTAGTACGTTTTGTAGTGGGTTGGCGTGAACTCAACGACTTCTTCGCTGTCCGTGGTATTTGACCAACGTCCCGTCAGCATTTTTTGGGCGGCGAGCGCAGGAGCAGCAGCTTGTTGAACTCCCTTGGCCTGCTGATCACCCTCTTCCGGCTCAATGACCATGCCGTACGGTGTCGGGGAGCCCTCCGGGGGAGCGGCGGTCAGGGTATCTGCCGGGGCAGACTGCGGTTGCGGTTCCGCTACGGGATAGATATTATCGGCCGGCGTATCGTCAATCGGCATATCCGATACGCACGCGACGAATAGCAGGGAAAGGCAGAGGAGGGTCAGATAGCGCATCTCGATCATTTGGTTCCCCTCAAACACCCGCGGACAGGCTTTAGTGCACTCGCTCCCGCAGTTGCCGGTCGATGCGTAAAATTTGGGGAAGAAGTAGTTGATTCCCGTCGTTGTGTACCAGGTAGTCCGCCGCCGCTTCCTTTCGCTCGTCGGACCACTGTTTATCCGCCCGAGCGGCAAAGGCGGCCTCGTCAATTCCGTCCCGCTCCCTTACGCGACCGAGGCGGATGGGGTAGGGACAGGCGACGACGATCACGGCATCGTAGGCCTCTCCGCTTCCTATTTCAAAAATGATAGCTGCCTCGTGGAGGGTGTACAACGAAGTCTGACGGTGATGCCAGGCCCGTGCGTCTTCGGCTACTACGGGGTGAACGTATCCGTTCAGTCTTTTCAGGGCTACCGGGTCGTGAAAAACCTGTTCGGCCAGGAAGGCGCGGTTGAGTTGTCCTTCTGAAGTAAAGCTTTCCTGTCCGAAGTCTTGGGTAATCAATTGCCGGAGCTGCGCATGCTCGGTCATCAGGGCTTTCGCGCGGGCGTCCGCATAGTAGACCGGCACCCCCAAACGTTCGAAATCCCGACATACGGTGGTCTTCCCCGCCCCGATGTTACCCGTAATACCGATGCTCAGCGCCATACCGTGACCAAGGTAACCTTAGAATGATTCATCGACGGCCACTTTGTAGGTGGGGTCCTCGACCACGTTCACCTCGATGATGGCCCCGGCTTTGGTCAGGAGGCGTCGGCAATCCTCGCTGAGGTGTTTCAGGTGGACCTTCTTGCCTACCTTGCTGTAGCGTTCCGTCAACTTGTTTAACGCCTCGATAGCCGACATATCGACTACCCGGCTTTCCTCGAAGTTGATGACTATCTCGTCGGGGTCGTTCAGGACATCAAATTTTTCGTTGAAGACGGCTACGGATCCGAAGAACAGCGGACCGTAGATCTCGTAATGCTTGACGCCGTCTTCGTCGATCCGCTTGCGGGCACGGATCCGCTTGGCGCTTTCCCAGGCAAACCGGAGGGCGGCAATGATCACGCCGACGATGACAGCCAGGGCAAGGTTGTGCAGGAAGATGGTGACCAGGGTGACCAGCACCATCACCAGAAGGTCCGACTTCGGCATCTTACCGAAGGTGCGCAGACTCGCCCATTCGAAGGTCCCAACGGCCACCATAATCATCAGGCCGGTAAGCGCGGCCATCGGTACGAGCTCGATGAGGCTACTACCAAACATGATAAAGACCAGCAGCATCACGGCGGCAACGATGCCGGACAGACGGGCCCGAGCTCCGGCGCTGATGTTGATCAGGCTCTGACCGAGCATGGCACATCCACCCATCCCGGAGAGAAAGCCCGATAATACGTTGGCAGCCCCCTGGGCGACGGCCTCCTTGTTCCCGCGACCGCGGGTCTCGGTAATCTCGTCAATGATATTCAGCGTCAGCAAACTCTCGATCAGGCCGACTCCGGCAACTACCAGTGCGTACGGCATGATGATCTGCAGGGTTTCGAACGTGAAGGGCACGTTTGGGATGTGGAAGGGCGGAAAGCCACCGGAAATACTGGCCATATCGCCAACCGTCTTCGTATCGATACCGAAGGCCCACACCAGGCCAAATACCGCCAGGATGGATACCAGGGAGGCGGGAACCGCTTTGGTTAGCTTGGGAAGCCCCCAGATGATCAGCATGGTGACCAATACCAGCCCACCGAAGAGGTAAAGGGACTGACCGGACAGCCAATCGCCGGTGGCCGGGTTACGGAACTGATCCAGCTGCGACATAAAAATGATGATAGCCAGTCCGTTCACGAAGCCAAAGATGGCGGGGTGGGGGACCAGGCGCATCAGCTTACCCAGCCGCAGCAGACCGGCCGCCACCTGAATCAGGCCGGCCAGCACTACGGTGGCGAAGATGTACTCGATACCGTGGGACTGCGCGAGCGAGACAATGACCACGGCGACGGCACCGGTGGCCCCACTGATCATGCCCGGACGACCACCGAAAATGGCCGTCACGATACCCATCACGAAGGCGGCGTACAGTCCCGTCAGGGGGGGGAGGCCGGCCAAGAAGGCAAAAGCAACCGCCTCCGGAACCAGTGCAAGCGCTACCGTGAGGCCCGACAGGATTTCGATCTTATAG
>JBASAV010000684.1:0-4164 GCA_049650785.1 Lewinella sp.
TTACTATCACTTGTCTGTATTGGTTTTAGATTTTAGATTGAGATTGTCTGTTAAAAGTCAGTTAAACACAGCCTCCACGGTATTCTTTGATTTGTATGTTCGGCTTGTTTACCTATCTTTGACTCCACAAGGGGATTGCACCTCCCTTATCAACTCTAAAGTCTACCATATAGGTCTACGTCTACACTAACTGTCAACTGGCAATAGCGCCGGATCCCACTTCGGGAAAAAATCCCAATTGAAACTTGTTAGTCATGGACGTTAAGACGCTCAACGATCAGGAACTGATCAACCTCTACCTTTCTGGCGAAGATCGCGCATTCGAGGAACTCCTCGGCCGCCATCAACAGAAAATCTACACCTCTATTTACCTTTTCACGAAGGATCACAGCAAAGCGGAAGATATCTTCCAGGAGGTGTTCATCAAAATCATCGATACGCTGCGTCGCGGCAAGTATAACCACGAAGGTAAATTCCTCCAGTGGGCCATGCGTATCTCCTACAACATGTGTGTTGACTCGTTTCGCCGCAATAAGCGTCGCCCACAAGTCGGCCAGACGGAGACGTTCAACATCTTCGACGTCCTCCAATCCGAGGAGCACAACGCGGAACAGGGAATGATCCGCACCCAGACGCACGACAAAGTGCGTAAGCTCGTCGATGCCCTCCCCCCCGAGCAGCGGGAAGTGGTCATCCTGCGTCACTACGCCGATATGAGCTTCAAAGAAATTGCCAAGCTTACCCAGGTGAGCATCAATACCGCTCTCGGTCGGATGCGTTACGCCCTGATCAACATGCGCAAGATGATCGAGGAGAAGCAGATCGCTCTCCAGTAAGCGCTACACTAACAAGCCAGTTAGGACAGCAAAGCCCCATCACCTGTTGGTGATGGGGCTTTCTAGTTTTGGCGGTAGTCAAAAACCTACCATCAGGCATTCTCCGAAAGTGGAATGGGGAATTGGGTGAAGATGTCATCGCCTTCGCGGTCAATCGGCAAGAACTGATCATTGAGGCGATCGTAGCGACGGAGGTCGAACATGCGGTGGCCTTCTCCCCAGAGGCTGTAGGTGCGTTGGTAGAGCATCTCGTCGATCAGCGCTGCTTGCTCGACGGGGCCGTCGTAATCGTCAAGTCCGGAAGCATTGCGGATGATGTTGAGGGCATTGACGGCTTCCTCGAGGTTGCCGAGGTTGATATTGGCTTCCGCGTAGATGAGAATCAGCTCTTCGTTCCGGATGATATCGATGGGTGAAACATTGGATGAATAGAGAGCCGTTTCATAGTTGCCGTTCAAGCCATCCTGGCTGGTCGATTGAATCCGCAGGCGAAACTTCTCATCCACCCGCTCGTCTCCGGCCGTAGTATCGGCGATAATTTGGGGGTTCACGATCAGCTGGTCCCCGCTCTGACCCGGAGCCTTGAAGAGCGGATTGGTCTGGTCACCGGGTCCGGTACTGAAAATCATTTCCGGGCCCACGTACAGGGCCTCGGTATTCACCGAATCGATCTCGAGATTGAGAAAACTACTGTTCACATAGTCAAGTGCTGCCTGGTAGCGGGCCCCGTGGGTGGCCACGCGCGCGGCAATAGCCCGATTAAAATCGCGGAACGTCTCCGGTGTGTTAAACCCGGCAAATCCGTCGGAGAGCGTGAAGGCAAACTCACTTCCCTGGAGCTGGTCGTAGGCTTCGTCCAGCAAGGAAAGCAATGCAATGTACCCCTCATCCTGAGATAGAAAAGGGCCCAGGTTATTGGGGTCCGCCACGTCGATACGTACCCCGTTTTCACCCAACATGTCCAAAACGCGGCTCAGCGCCACGGCCTTCATGGTATTGGCGTAGCCCCGGTACCCCTGCTTCTCCGCATCGCTTACGGAGTTCGTGTTATCAAGCGCGTCCAGTAAGACGTTGGCGGTTTTGACGATTGCGTAGCTACTATTGAAGGGTCCCGTAATATAAAAGGTAGTGTTATCGAGGACGTTGTCCTCCTTTCCGAGCAGATCTTCGGTATTTCGGGGGTCCGCATCGAAGATGTAGAGCTCGCGGGCAATGGATCCGCTGGCGGTGACGTAGCCAGCATAGCCATTACGCAAGCTTCCCTCCACCCCGGTAGCTAGTAGGGCGAGCTCGGTTTCCGTGGCATCGGTAAGCACGCTCCCGATGATGGGACCGTTGGGATCAAATTGCTCGTCGATTTCGCAGCTGGGCAGAATCGCCAGACAGACGAGAAGGGATAAAAATGAAAACGTTTTCATAATCTATGTTTTCAACTCCGGGCGGGGTGTCCGCCAACCGGAATCGGGAAATTTGGATTGGTTTAAAAGTCCAGGCCGATCTGCAGGTAAAACTGCTTACTGCTGGGGAAAGGGGTTACCTCTAGGTTGGTCGATAGTCCGCTACCGCCATTGACCGAAGTCTCCGGATCGTAGCTGCTATAATCGGTGATGGTAAAAATGTTACGTCCCGAAACGCCGATCCGAAGACCGCGGATGTACTCGCTCTCCAACGGAACGCGGTAAGTGATACCCGCTTCCCGGAGACGGAAGTATGACCCGTCTTCGATAAAGCTGTCCAGGTTGTCGTACTCTCTAGGCGTGGTTCCACCGAGGTCCGTCAGTAGCCGCGAGAGGTTCAGGAGATCGCTGCCCTGACGCCAGTGGAAGAGGAAGCTAAGATCCAGATTTTGGAACAGGGTTATGTTGTTGTTCCATCCGAACTGAAAATCGGGCTCGGTATTACCAACCTGGGTGGGCCCATCGGCAGAACTTTGCCAGAGTCCCGTAATCGGCGACCCCTCGTTGATATAGAAAGTACCCAAACCAAGGCCGAACCCGGCACCCGGGGGTACGAAGCTTGCTATATCCTCTCCTTCACTGCCATCTTCGACGCCCAGACGCGTTACCTCGCTTCGGTTGAGCCAGAAATTTAAGGTTGTACGGTAATCAAAATCTAGCGATCGGACAGGGTTGAGCCCTAACTGAAACTCGAACCCGCGGTTGCGGAGGTCCAGATCGTTGCGGATTTCGTTGGTGAAGCCGGAAGAAGTAGGAAGGGACCGATCGTAGAGCAGATCCTTCACATCGCGAATGTAGTAGGTAGCCGCAATGTTGAGCTTGTTATCGAAGAGCCCGAGATCGGTACCGAATTCCACCTCTGAACTGGTTTCCGGTTCTAGGGCATCGTCGCCCTGGCGGCCATTAATGACAAATCCGGACCGGCCGCCGATGCTGAGGTTGTTGAGCCCGGTGAACAAGCGTCCGAAACTGGCGCTGTTGCCGGTCTGCCCGTAAGCGGCGCGCAGTTTCAACTGGTTGATCGGTCCGGTGGGGCTCCAAAATTCGAACTCGTTCAGATTCACCGCCACCGATGCCCGGGGAAAGGCATACAACTTATTCGGGTCGCCGTTGAGGGATGATTTGTCGAAGCGTAGACCACCCGTCAGGATCACCCGGTCGTTTAGATTGACCTCTTCCTGTAAAACGTACCCAAATTCTTCCACGTTGAGCAGAGACTGATTGGTACTCTGGGCGGCTCCCTGACCCAGGTTGGTTTGCAGGGGAATGAGCTGGGTTGTCTGACTTAGCAACTGGTCCACCGATTGGTTGAGGTAGGTGATACCGGCCTGCGTCGTGAAGTTTATGCCGCTTTCGGTGTAGAAATCGTGGACGGCTATCGCACTGTAGTTGTAGTTGAAAAGGTCGTTTTTACCCTCCGCGAGGAAGCCGTTCTGGAGGCCTCGCTGGGACTGGAACGTCTCCGGAACGTAGACAAAGGTTTTGCTGAGAATGAAGTCCAGACCGCCATTGAAAATGACGTTAAGGGACTGGTTACCCGTTTGTAATAGCCGGAGATTGACGTTGATACCCTCCAGTACCCGATCGATATTTTCTTCATTTCGGGTCTGGTCGCGGGTCTGCAGGGGATTGCCGGAGAAGTTGGGGTTGTCCGGGTAATTGCCTTCCGCATCGGGGAAAAGATTGACGTAATCGCGGGTGAAGGCGAGAGTATAGCCGTAGGAAAGTCCGCCCTCGTTCTCGTTGCCGCTGAAGGAGCGGGATGACTGGGAACGGATATAGTTGGTGTTGGACTGGATTTTGAGCCAATCGTTTACATCGTGGGTCAGGTTGAGGCGGGCGGTGAAGCGCTCGTAGCCGGTATTCTTGAT
>JBASAV010000685.1:0-10846 GCA_049650785.1 Lewinella sp.
GGGTATCGTAGTCCTATGGGCTCCCACGGTCGCCTTCGCAGAAAACGCACGGCTCCGGGCGGAGGGTGAGGCGGGCAATTCCGTAGACGGAGACGGCGCGGGTGGCGGGGGAGCGGCAGGCTCCATACTCCTACTCGCCGATAACCTGGAAGGCGCACTGGAGGTCAATCTCCGCGGCGGGTCGGGGGGTGATACGGACAACCAGTCCGACCGGTGCTTCGGTCCGGGTGGTGGAGGCGCCGGCGGTCGGCTATTGGTGTCGACCCTGCAAACGGTGGACCTGACAGGCATAGACTTCGCCGGTGGGCGGGCGGGAACGCGCTCGGGCAGCAGTATTTGTGGGGCCGGCGATGGGGCAGCTCAACCCGGACGCAATGGCGGGATAGAAGAAGTGGAGATCGAACGTCCCCAGGGCGGGTTCTCCCTGAGTGCCGAAACGGTCTGTCCGGGAGCAACGATCGCAGTAGTCGATGAAAGCAGCGGGGCCGACAGCGTGGCCTGGACTGTCCAACCTGAAGCAAGTGGTCTGACCGTAGTGAACAACGGCAGTGGGCTGAGCATAGGTTCGGGTTCAACGGCGGCCGGAAGCTACACGGTGGAACAACAGCTGTACCTGAACGGACAGCTATATCCCGGTGGATCGCTTCCCTTTACCATCACCGCTGGAGCCGCGGCTGATTCTCTGGACGTGATTTTGGTAGGTGATTCGGTCAGCGTGGCGGTGGTGAATGCGAGGGGGTTTGATGCCATTCGCTACGACTTTGGAGATGGTACCGTGGTCACTACCGACAAATCGAAGGCCGGCCACCGCTACGCGACTGTTGCCGATTATACCATACTCGTAACCCTGGTCAATACGGCCTGCGGAAACGTAGACTTACCCGGTGGGATAGTGCAGCCCGGAGAAACTACGCGGGCCTTCATTTTAGAAAAGGATCCTACCGGATGTCCGGGCCTGGTCATTTCTCCTTTCGACCTCAGCCAGGGTAGCTATTCCAGCCGGCGGTGGGATTTCCCGGGTGGTACGCCGGAAACTTCGACTGCCGAAAAACCGACGGTTACCTACACCACGCCCGGCGTCTACACGGCAACGCTAACCTTGCTGGGCAATACGGTGGGAGGGGATACCACGACTACCCTTCAGGTCACCGTCTTCGATGCGCCGGTGGCAGCCTTTGATTACGCAATCACAGACGGTACGGTCACGCTTACCAATAAAAGCCTGGATGCCACGTCCTTCGACTGGACCTTCGGCGATGGGGGCAGCAGTACGGAAGAGAATCCGGTGCATCAATATTCGAAGGATAGTACCTATACGATCACCCTGGTTGCCAGCGGACCATCGTGTACCGATACGCTGCGTCAGGAAATTAACTTGACCGGAACAACAGCGCTCCAAGATCTGGCCGCACTGGGTATCTCCGTTCACCCCAATCCGACTACCGGCCTGGTAGACGTGAGCGGTCCGGCTACTATTGTGGGGGTCTACGACAGCCGGGGCCGTCAGGTGAATGTTGGCGCACAACAGATAGATCTATCGCCACTGCCGCGTGGGATGTACATCCTACAGCTTAGGACGGAGGTCGGGCTACGACGGGTTCGGATCCTCAAGTACTAAGTCGGATCGGCAGGTCGGAAGTCTCGGGATTTGTAATTTTTACTTGCCTACATATTCCTGACCGGCCGCGAACGGGACACCTTAGCGACTTAACAATCTACTCGCGTAGCGGAGGTTGATTAGTGCTGCAAATTCTGTGAACCAAGATGACCGATGGGGTATTAGGTGCCTGCAAATCACACATCATGTCCCGTCCGCGTAAAGCTGGCGGTTAACACTCTACACTTTGACAAAGAACCAAACCAATCACACCCCCGATCGTCTGGGTATTGCAATCGTCGGACTGGGCGGCGCGGTCGCGACCACGGCCGTTGCCGGAGCGGAACTTATTCGCACGGGCGATCAGGATACTACGGGGCTACCCCTCGCCGAGCACGATCACCTGGACCTGGTGGATTACGAGCAAATCTATTTCCGTGGATGGGATCTTTTCGAAGACGATCTCTACGCCGCGGCCGCTAATCACCGCGTGCTGCGTAGCGACCAACTGGAAGCCGTCAAGCCCGCGCTGAAAAGCATGCGGCCCTGGAAAGCCATTAGCAATCGCAACTACTGCGAAGGTGTCGTCTGCGAAGAAGACAGCAAGGGTACTCACCGCGAACTGATCCAGACGATCGTCGATCAAATCAAAGAATTCGCCACCGAAATTGGTGGCCGGGTGGTCGTCATCAATCTGGCCAGCACCGAACATGCCCTGGATATATCCGACGAAATCTATCAGTCCGTAGCTGCTTTTGAAGGCGCCCTCGACGAGAACAGCACCGGCATAAGTCCCGCCATGCTGTACGCCTACGCCTGTATACAGGAAGAGGTACCCTACGGTAATTTCACCCCCAGTCGGGCAGCGGATATTCCGGCGCTCCGTCAGCTTGCCGCCGACAAGAATGTCCCCGTGGCCGGCAAGGACGGCAAGACCGGTCAGACCTATATCAAAACCGTTCTGGCTCCCGCCCTGCGCGCGCGGGCGTTGAAGGTGCGGGGCTGGTTCAGCACCAATATTCTTGGCAACCGGGACGGTGAAGCACTACGTAAGCCGAAGTCGCTGGAGAACAAGATCGGAACGAAGGGAGACGTACTAGCCAATTGCCTGGGTTACCCGGTCGAAGATCACGTGGTCAAGATTAATTACTACCGGCCGCGGGGAGACGACAAGGAGGCCTGGGACAACATCGACGTAGACGGATTCCTCGGTCAGCCCATGCAGATCAAGGTAAACTTTCTGTGTAAGGACAGCATTCTGGCCGCCCCGCTGGCAATCGAAATAGCTCGCTGCCTGGACCTGGCCGGTCGCCGCGGACAGGGTGGAGTCGTGGAAGAATTAGGCGTGTTTTTTAAAGCGCCCATGACGGCTGACGGACGGGAACCCAACCACAACTTCACCGAACAGCATCTGGCACTCATGGAGTGGCTGGAGGATGATCGCGAAGAAGCTCCGACATCCACCGGACAGGGAAGCTCCAAAACGGTAGCCTGATCGGACATGGTTGTCGCCAAAACCATAATCGAACGGACTGCCACCTTATTTACGGAGTTACAGGACCTCAAGCGGCTACGTCCGGCCCACTATCCCTATTCCATCAGTACCCACCTTTTTCGGTTGGCCTGGCACCGGTGGCTTAACGGGGAGACATCCGAGGTGATCGCCCGTGACGTACTGCTCAAAGCATTGCTTTCGGTACGCTTCCCCGGCGTAGACGGTCGCTTTTACCAGGTTTCCGGACTCTCCGCCAACCGGACGGAAGAAATCCTCCGGGAAGCCCTTCGTACCACGATCAAGGGAGCCGTTTCGAAAGAACTGTACTCGGAACTGTCCGATCATCTGAAGACCATGTTGCCGGCGCTCACCGCGTCACGCTATCCCAGCGAAGGCGAGCTCCCCGATCCGCTGGAGGCCCTTTGCCGGCAACCCCGGGCCGGGGCCACGCATCCTGACCGACCGCGTCTGGTGCTCATGCCCCCCGAGATGCACTCGGACCATTGTCTGCTTACCGCCGTCTACGGTGCGGTCATGGCAGACCACTACGGCGGAGATCGGGGTACCGTATTCCTGGCCGGCCTGGCGCACCATCTGCATAATGCCTATTTGCCGGACTGCGGTTTTGCCGGAGAAATTTGCTTAGGAGCCGATCTGGATAACATCGTGGAGCGGTGTAGAGGGGAGGCCCTGCAGCACTTCGACACCGATCAGCGCACCGACATACGGCGAAGTCTGACCTTCCACGAATCGGTCGCCCGGCCGGAAGGCAAAGCCGTTAGTGCCGGGGACGTGATGGATCGGGTGCTGGATGTAAAGTGGCGTACCCGTGCCGCTGCGGTCACGGATGAAACGGTACTCGGTGAACTGGATCTGGTGCATCCCGGCCCGCTGAAGAATTTTCAGTCGGAACTGCTACAAGCTTCCGGGCTATGGATGGACTGACTCTGTATAGCCCCTTCAACCAGCAACCACTGACCGAACGGGCGGATGGCCTGCTGGACGATGGCGAACGGCTATGGCCGGTGGTCGATGGCATTCCCTGGTTAAGGCCGAAGGAGGACCTGCGACAGAAGGTTGTTGATGTTCTACGCCGGGGGGATCGGTCGACGGCGCTCAAATTATTGCTGGCTGACCAGGACGATTTCAGTCCGACAGCACCGCCCGATCCCGAAGCCTTAACCAAATTACTGGACCGTACCGGCTTGAACCTGCGTGAGGCCATGGCCGCCCTGAACTACGGTCCCGTCGGCGAATATTTTGCCTACCGCTGGTGTTCGCCCACCTTCCGGTCCGGCCTCTACCTACTGGAATGCAGCGTGCCCCGGGGCGGTACGGTGATCGAAGTGGCCTGTGGTATCGGTCACTTTCTGCGCGAACTCGAAGTTAGCGAGGTCTCTTCCGTAGGACTCGATCTGGTCTTTTCCAAGCTCTGGCTGGCGCGCCACTATCTGGGCGTAACGGGCCCGCTGGTGTGCGGTGACGTGTCGTACGGTCCCCTTTCGTTGAACGGGGCGGAGGTGACGGTTTTCTGCCACGATGCTTTTTACTTCTTCCCTGACAAAGTGGAGGCCCTCCGGCGGATGCGCACCCTCGCCGGACCCAACGGCCGACTCGCGGTTGGGCACGTCCATACCTTCGCCGAGAACCACGCGGCCGGCCACCGACTGGACACGAATTCGTATGCCTGTATGGCGGCGGGGCCGATCTACGATGATGCGTCCGTGGCGACTGCCTGGTACGCGGGATACGATCCGCTACCGCCCACGGAAGCCAGTCCGGCGGTAAGCTGGCTGGAAGGCAAACCGGTGAAATCGAAAATTCAGTTTCGACCAACCGCGGATTGCCGCCGGAGTCCCGTGCTTAACGATCAACGTAGCCCACTTCCGAGCGAAGATTGGTGGACGGAATTTGCTGGCGATGCCGCGGACATACCCGTCTCCATACCCGGGCGGACGCATACTAATGGCGGTAGTTTCATGGCGGCGGAGGCGCAGGAAAAAACACTTGATCGGCAGGAGGCGTACCGGCAGGGATACTTGATCAACCTACCGGCTACATGGTAACGCGCATGGGCATCGTCGGCTTTGGCTGGGTAGCTCGCGACTACATGTTGCCGGCGATTCTGGCATCCCCCGCGGCGGAGCTTCGGGCGGTGGTGAGTATTCGTACGGCTGATTTCGAGGGACTGCCACCGGAGGTAGCTACCTACACCGACGTAACGGCCATGCTCGCAAACTCGGAGCTGGATGCGGTATACATCGCGTCCCCTAACCATCTGCACCGTACCCACGCCGTAGCCTGTCTGGAAGCCGGGCTGCATGTGCTCTGTGAAAAACCATTGGCCCACACCTGCGCGGAAGCCGGGGAGATTGTGGCGGCAGCGGAGGGGTGCGGCACCTGTTTTCTGACGGCCTTCGACCAGCGCTACCATCCCGCACATGAGTTAATCGCTCAAGAAATTGCCGCTGGCAAACTGGGCACGCTTACGCAAATCCGAATCGATTACGCTTGCTGGCTACCCGCTAACTGGTGCGCGGACAACTGGCGCATCGATCCCGAGCGTGCCGGCGGCGGAGCCGTCATTGATCTGGCGCCTCACGGCCTTGACTTACTGGAACACCTGACCGGACAACGGATTACCGAGCTGCAGACCTTTTACCAACGGGCCGCCCATGATTACGGGGTTGACGATGGCGGTATGCTCCTGGCCCGACTCAGTGGCGGGGCACTCGCCAGCTTATCCGTTGGATATAACCGCCCCGACACCTTGCCCCGCCGGCGCCTGGAAATATTTGGTACGAAGGGGATGTTTCTGGCCATCAATACGATGGGGCAGGACCCGGGGGGTGAACTGCGATTTATATCCGCAAACGAAAAGGAGCCGGAAACAGAAAAGGTCTTCGATAAGGACCGATCCCCCTTCTCAGGACAGCTCGAGCATTTTCTAGCCCTTTGTACGAATAGAGAGCGACCGCAGCGGGCGGTCGCGGACGATCTCCGACTGGCCGAACTACTGGAATCCTGCCAACAAAAAGAAGCTTTATGGCCCTGACCCATTACGCCTGCGAACACTGCGGAGGCTGGATCCTCTGGTTTGACACCCGGGAACCCGTGGCCTGTCCGAATTGTACGGACGTGCGAAACGCCTTGCCGGAAACAGATTTTACGTATCTCCGCATCGAGGATGCTCCGGGTAAATTCAACACCCACTGGCGGGAGGTACTGCCGGGACTCTGGGACTTCTGGACGGAACCACAACTGGGCTTGGGATCGCACGGGTGGCTCATTCAGCGCGACGAGGGCAACATCGCCTTCGAGGCAGCTCCCTTCTATAGTGAGGCGGCACGCGAACAGCTCCATAAATTAGGGGGGGTAACGATCTTAGGAGCCAGTCATCCCCACGGCTACGGTGCGCTGTGGCAACTGCAGGAGTTCTTCGACCCGGAACTCATCATCCACCGGGAAGATCTACAACATACCAAGGCCTTCCGGGTCAACCACGTCATCGACGATCAGTACACCATTGACGATCAACACCGGATGTTGCGACTCGGCGGCCACTACGAAGGGCAGACGGCCCTGTACACCGCCGAACATCGGATCCTATTTCTCGGCGATGCCTTAAAGATTGATTTTGACGAGGCCGGGGAAGCTACGGCACTTAGTTGCCACAAAGGATATCACTACGCCATCCCCCTCTCGCGGCAGGAACTGGAGCATTACCGGGAGGTATTCCGGCGCTTTGACTTCCAACACGTTTGTACCCCCTTTGAATTTGGCCGCGGCGTTGATCAAAAGCTGGCACTGGGATTGGTGAATTACCTGCTTGACACCGGTATTCATACCAAGCCCGTGCCGATCCAAGAATTCCAAGCCTATGCCTGATACGAACTACCAAGCTTTAATTAATATGTACCGGAGGTCGCTTCCTCCCGGTCGGATAACGGATTACCGGATTGACGGGCTCGACCACCTCGGGATACCGGTGGTCAGCGTCGACCACTTCCGGGACGATGGCGGTTCGGCCAATGGCATCGGGTACGGTGCTTCGGAGGAAGCTGCCCGACTAGGAGCTTACGGGGAGCTTTGCGAGGAGTTGCATCTGGACCTTTCGTTTCACGAGTTGGAACAACGCCGGGGCAGCTACCGCGAATTAGTCGATCAAATCGGAGCCCACTCGGTCATCGATCCGCTGACGCTGGTCCTACCGGCGGGATGCGACTACACGGAGGGTACACCACTGGTGTGGGTTCCCATTACGGCCGTGGATGACGGTAGCCAGCAATGGTGCCCGGCGGAGTTCGTCGCCACGAGCGATAGCCAGATTGACTACCCAGCCAAAATGACCGTGTGTATACGCAACGGTAGCGGGGCGGGAGATACCCTCGAACGCGCCCTGCTGCACGGCGCCCTGGAGCTGTTGCAGCGGGACGGAAATGCCGATTGTTTTCGGGCGTTGGACCGGGGGGTGGTCATCGAGACGGAGGATCTGCCAATGGATGTCCGGGAGCTGCTCAGTAGCCTCGCTGAACGGGGACTAACGGTCATCCCCAAACTGGCCCGAACCACCTGTGGCTGCGTCAGTCTATACGCGGTCGGGGACGATACCACTCAAGACCCGTTCCCCTTCAGCGTGACGGGCTGTGGCGAGGCCGCCGATCCCGATACCGCCACGGCCTTGCGGAAGGCGATCCTGGAATGCGCCAGCAGCCACAGCAGAAAGCGCTTTGACAACTTGCCCTTCGACGCCAAGCGGAAACTCTTACCGGAAGGAACGGAGGCCAAATTGAAGGACATCAAACTCGACGAGGAAGAGCAGCGGGCCTTGCGGGCCATGTACGATTGGACACAACTCGATGCCAGCCAGCTGCGGGAAAAATTGGCGGATTCCGTCTTCCGGCGGGCGGCTACGGTCAATTACGCTTCCCTACCGACCTTCGAGGAGGATGACATTGACGCCCGATGGAATTTTGTCCGCAGGCAGTTAGAAGTGCGCGGTCTCCGCCCCTATTATTTCCGGGCCACTACCACCCGCGGAGCCTGCGAGGTTGTCAAGGTCATCGTCCCCGGTATTGAAATGGAGTTTGCCAGCTACCACCGTGTAGGCAAGCGAGGGGTGCAGCGGCTGCAGGCGGACGATCCATTCAAATTGTTACATCGACAAGCCGGGCCCGGCCGAAAGGAAATCATGTTGCCGGCTACCGTCAATGACGGAATGGGTGGCCCCTTCTACCTGGATACAAACCGCCTGGACGAGCTCATCGATCCCCTCTACGCCCTTTACCGGGAGCCCACCGCTCACGCGGCGGTGCTGGCGGAGGAAACCGGTTACTTCACCGCATCCGTGGAGTCCAGATGAATGAGCCACTTCGATATGCTTACAACACCAACGGGTGTACGAACCATCGTCTGTACGACGCCCTAGATCTGATGGCCGATGCCGGATACGACGGCGTCGCCCTTACCCTTGACTGGCATCACCTCGATCCTTTTGCCCATGATTGGGAGGACCAGACCCGGCAACTGCAGCGGAAGCTGGACGAATACGGTATGGGGTGTGTGATTGAGACCGGTGCGCGGTTCTTACTGGATCCGGCAAATAAGCATGACCCCACGCTACTGCATCCCGAAGCGGAGGGGCGTGCCCGCCGGGTTGCCTTTCTGAAGCGGGCCGTTGAAATCGGAGCGATACTTCAGGCCGAAACCGTCTCCTGCTGGGCAGGTATCAAGCCGATGAGCGTCACTACTGACGAGGCCCGGAAGTACCTAGTGGAGGGCTTACGGGACGTCCTTGAATTTGCGAGGGAGCGTCGGGTAGTGCTTAGCCTCGAACCCGAGCCTGGGATGCTGATCGAGACCAATGCCGATTACGACTTCGTAAGGGATGCCCTGCCCGAATTCAGGGAAGAGTTGAAGCTCGCGCTCGACCTTGGGCACGTGTGGGTAACGGGGGAAAGCGAACCCGCTACTGCGGTACAAAAATATGCCGACCAGTTGGGTACCGTATCGATCGAGGGGATGAACCGGGGCGTCCACTTTCACCTGCCGCTCCACGAAGGGGATATGGAAATATCCCCATTAGTACGTGCACTGCAAAGCGTGCGATTTGAAGGTCTCGTCTGCGTTGAACTAAGCCGGGAATCGCCACGAGCGCACTTAGCCATTCCCGAAAGCATCTCTTATCTCCGGGACGTCGAGCGATCGCTCGCCACCCAAACACACTGATCATGCGCATTTGCTTTATATCCCGTCGTTACTTCCCGGCTGTCTCCGGCATGAGCGTCTATGCTCGTAATTTGACCAAAGCCCTCAGTGACCTGGGGCATGAGGTAGTTATGATATCACAGTACCGGGAGGACCCGGTCGGGGTGCGTATTTACGGGGGAGGACCGCCGCCGCAGGAACCCTGGATGCAGGTAGTTGGACTGCGTTCGATGGGGGAGGAGCTAGGTGCCTGCGCGCCGCCGGCCGATTTTGAAAAGGATGTGCGCGAGATGGTTGATACCGCGCTTGCCTTACACCGGGAGAAGCCTTTCGATGTGGTTCACGCTCAGTACGCCTACCCGACGGGCCTGGCCGCAATGGAAGTGAGCCGCCAGCTGAGTATACCGAACGTTGTCTCCATTCAGGGGGGAGATGGTCACTGGGTCGGCCTATGCTGCGAAAGTCACCACCGCGCCATGCAGGCCGTGCTCAACCACAGTATGGGACTGGTTATCGGATGTGAGAGTTTCCGGGCGGAAGTAGTGGAAAACCACGGCGTTAGCCCAAGCCGATTCACTATTATTCCCGGGGCGACGAATACCGACCTCTTCTTTCCTAAAGATGGTGCCCCGGCGGAATTGCGGCGTCCCACCCGACTACTTTACCATGGTCGGGTGGACAGTCGGAAGGGGAGCCTGGATTTTGTGCGCGCGGGGAAACTGTTGCTCGACGAAGGATTCGATCTACGACTGGTGGTTTCGGGAATCGGACCGGATTTTGAAGCTACCCGCGACCTTGGAAAGGAATTGGGGATCGCGGACTGCATGGAGTTCCCCGGGGAAGCCGACTACGTGGACGCGCCCGCTCGCTACCACGCCGGAGATATCTTTCTGAGCCCCACCTACGCCGAAGGCTTCTCCAATACCATCCTGGAAGCCATGGCCAGTGGATTGCCGGTTGTCTCCACGCGGACGGTTGGCGTAGTGGACTGCGTTCGATCCGGGGAGAATGGCCTGCTGGTCGAAGCCGGGGATGTAGCGGCACTTGCCGATGCCACCCGGTCCTTGCTTACGGACGATGATCTCCGTCGTCGCCTGGTCAAAACGGCCCTGCAGGAGGTGCACGATAAATACACTTGGCCCGTCGTCGCGCGGAGCATGGAGCAACTCTACCAGAAACTGATGGATCGCGAAGTGGATCGGAGGTGGCAGTCGTTGATCACGGTCGACGAAGCCGTGGAGAATCAGGATTTGAGCTGTCGCTTCCGCACCGAACCCCATTTGTTGTGACCCTCGTTTTTAGTCCCCACTTAGACGATGCCGCCTTCAGTTGCGGTGGATGGATTGCCAGCCAGCAGGCAGGTTCCGTGACGGTCGTGACCTGCTTTACCCAATCAGTAGAAGCGCCGACCGGTTTCGCCCTGGCCTGTCAGCTGGATAAGGGCCTGACCGCGGAAGTCGATTACATGGCCCTCCGGCGCGCCGAGGATGCCACCGCCATGGATGCTTTGGGTGCCCTGTATCAGTGGTGGGAATTGCGGGAGGCAC
>JBASAV010000686.1:0-4427 GCA_049650785.1 Lewinella sp.
CCCACAGATACCGTGCCATCACGTAGGTAGACCAGAATAACCCCAGAAAGACACGCCGCGGTCCGTTACGCAACCGATTGCGTTGTATCTTGGGGCGGACCTATGTGACACCGAAATGCTAAAGAAAAGCTACCGAAAAGACATGCATCAACTGAAATACTTAATTACTGTCCCGCTCCTTTTGTTACCGTTCGTTTACGGCTGGGCCCAGGACCTTACGCTTAACGACCTGGAATACCTCGAAACAAGAGGGGTGAATGTATTGGTGTATAGCAACCAGTTCACCGGCGGATTCAACGACGAGAAGAACGCGGGTATCGAGATTATTCACCACGGCGTCCGCACCGCTCAGGGTGGGGCGGTCCGATTGTCCAATACACCGGAGCAGTGGGATCTGGTGCCGGAGATAATCGACCGAACGATAGATTCCGTTGCCGGGACCATCGAGGCCAGAATGCGGTATGCGGATTACGACTTCGAGTCCCGCGTAGTAGTAACCCCCAGGGGAAAAGGAGTAGAGATTTCCGTCTACCTCGACGAGGCTATTCCCGCCGAACTGGAGGGGCAGGCCGGATTTAATCTGGAATTCCTGCCCAGTAAGTACTGGAATAAAGTCTACCTCATGGACGGTCGCCTGAACCGCTTCCCCCGTTACGTGGTGGGGGACACCCGGACACGCCCGAATAGCGAAAAGCTTCGGCAGTTCAAGGGCTACAAAACCAGCGACGACCGCGGTACCGACTCCTTTATCGAGCCGCTACCCCTGGAAACCGGGCAGACGATCCTCATGGCCCCCGACGATCCGGAGCGGATGGTCAAGATCACCTCCGAAGACGCCGAGCTCATGCTATTTGACGGTCGCATCCTGGCGCAAAACGGTTGGTTCGTGGTGCGCAGCCTCCTGCCCGCGGGTGAAACCGGAAAGGTTCTCACCTGGCAGGTGGAGCCCAATGCCATCGAGGGCTGGGTACGGGAACCCAATGTCGGCCTGTCGCAGGTCGGTTACCAGCCCGACCAACCGAAGGTGTCCGTTATCGAACTGGATAAAGCGGACGAGCCGGAGGCCACGGCTTCCCTTTACCGGATCGGTGAAGACGGTACGACGTCAGAAGCCTTCAGCGGACCGATCGAAGGGTGGGGCGACTACTTCAAGTACCACTACGTGAAGTTCGACTTCAGCGAAGTTACCACCCCCGGCATCTACTACATCCAATACGGCGACGTGAAGACCAATAACTTCCTGATCGACGAAGACGTCTACGACAAAATTACCGACGCGACCAGCGACATCTGGATTCCCATCCACATGAACCACATGGCCGTCAACGAGGGATACCGCATGTGGCACGGCGAGCCGTTCCAGGAGGGCTACCAGCAGGCGCCGCCGGATACCGACCACTTCGATATTCACAGCCAGGGTCCGACCACCGATACCGAATACGAGTCGCTGGAAACTATCCCCGGCCTGAACATTGGCGGCTTTTTCGACGCCGGTGACTTCGATATCGAAACGGGTTCCAACATTCGGGTGGTCGAGAATTTTGTGGCTACCTGGGAGTATTTTCAGCCGGAACGCGACCGGACTTTCGTAGACCACGAGCAACGTTATGTGGACCTGCACCGACCCGACGGTACGCCCGATGTGCTACAGTTCATCGAGCACGGTACCATGAACCTGGTGGCGCAGGCGGAGATCCTTGGTCATATGGCACTGACGCTGACCAACTCCGTCCTCGACAACTACCACCACCTGGGGGATGCGGCCTCCATCACCGACGGCCTGCCCTATAACCCGGACCTCGGTCCCTACGAGGTGGCCGAAGACGGAAAGTCCAGCGGTGTTAGGGACGATATGTGGGCCTTTACTTCCCGAAGTGCCTCCCGCGACCTGCGGGCTGCCACCACCTTTGCGGCGGCCAGCCGCGCGCTGCGGGGGTACAACGACGATCTCGCCGACCGCGCCCTGACGCAGTCGAAGCGATTGCTCGCCGAGGCCACGGAGCTGCTCGCCGAGGAACCCGAGGACAGCCCGAGCCGGCGCTGGGGTGCGGGAGCGGACGTGGGCACGAACCTGCAACTATATATCTCAACGGGGGAGCAACAGTACAAAGACAAGTACCTGGAACTGTTGTGGCCCGCCCTCGACGACCGGTTGACCTGGACGCTGGAAACGGCCCTGCACGCCATCCCTGAAATGGACGAGGACTATAAGGAGAAGCTACGCCCCTACGTGGAGCAGTACCGGGACTACATTATGGAACTGGAGGACGATAATCCCTACGGCGTACCCATCGGTCTGGGTAACTGGGCCGGTGCCGGGCAGATCGTGGGCTACGGTACTACGCTCTGTTTCGCTAACAAGTATTTTCCCGACATCATCGAAAAGGAGCATGCCTACAAGGTGACGAACTGGCTGTTTGGTAACCACCCCTACCACAATTACTCGCTGGTCGCCACCCTGGGTGCTACCCGGCCGAAGGAAGTTTTCTACGGTAACAACCGGGCTGACTTCAGCTTCATTCCCGGCAACGTTGCTCCCGGACTGCTATTCCGCCAGCCCGACCACTTCGAGAACTACGACGACTGGCCCTTTTTGTGGGGACAGAACGAGGGCACGATTGGGGGCAATACCGCTTACCTGATCTTCGGTTCCGCGTTTAAAAATCTGGTGGAGTAAGGTCAGGTAACGCTTATCCGTTTTCTCCCGCCCGGTTGGGGTCCAACGAAAACATTGCGCTTCCACGGATCAGATACCACGACCCCATTTCGCTTTTCCGGGTGAGAGTCATACACGGGCCCGCCCCCCGAACAATTACCGTTGACCGGGCTTACAGGGGTATGGCGAATTACACCCACGACCTTATCGTGATCGGCGCGGGCTCCGGTGGACTCGGCGCCGCCGGATTTGGCGGAGCAATCGGATTAAACGTGGCCCTCATTGACAAGACCCGGCACGACTACGGCGGGGAATGCCTGAACTACGGCTGTGTCCCGAGCAAAGCACTTTTGCACGTAGCCGCTCAGTTCGCCGGTGCCCGGGAAGCGACCGCCTTCGGTCTGCAGATCGAGGGAAAGGCCGATATGAAAACCGTGCAGCAATACATCCGTGAGCGACAGGACATAATCCGGGAGCACGAGAGCCCCGAGTACTTAATCGATACCTACGGCCTGGACTGTATCGTCGGCGAGGCCATGCTGACCGGCGAAAAGGAGGTAACCGTTAACGGACGAAAGCTCACCGCGCCCCGCATCGTGCTGGCCACGGGAAGCAATCCCCGCCACCTCAAGGTACCCGGCGTAGAGCACGTCAAACAGTACGATAATGAATCCGTTTTCTCCGAACTGGAGGAACTGCCCGATCGATTACTTATCATCGGGGGCGGACCGAACTCCTGCGAAATGGCGCAGGCCTTTCAGCGGCTCGGCAGTCAGGTGGTCCTGCTATCGCGTAGCGAACGGCTGCTCCAGCACGATCCGGCTCCCGCGGCGGCAATCCTCGAGCGAAAGCTGCGGGCGGAGGGCGTGGATATCCGGTTCAATACGGAAGTCAGGGAATTCTCCGACGGTCACACGGCCCAACTGAAGCACGACGACCTGCCGGCGGGCGAGGTTTCCTTTAGCCACCTAATCGTAGCCATCGGGAGGTCGGTCCGGACGCAGGGTCTCGGGCTTGAGCTGGCCGGCGTACACGTCAAGGGAGACCGCATCATTACGGACGACTATTACCGCACCAGTAATCCCGCCATCTTTACGGTCGGGGATGCCTACGGGCGCGAGATGTTCAGCCACGGTGCCGAGAAGCACAATACGGACCTGTGGACCAACCTGCTCAGCCCAATAGACAAGAAGCACAAGCTCGATCACTTTAGTTGGGTAACCTTTACCGATCCGGAGATCGCCACCTTCGGCCTGACGCCGCAGCAACTGGAGGAAGCCGGGACGGACTACGAAACGGTCGAGCAATCCTTCGACCACGACGACCGCGCGGTGGCCGCCAATTACGATGACAGTCTGCTGATTCTCTACCTAAGCAAACCGGCATTTGGGAGCGCCAAAGTCCTCGGCGGCTGCATGGCCGCGCCCGCAGCCGGTGAAATGATTCAGGAGCTGCACCTGCTGCAGCAGCTTGATCTCGATTACGGGAAACTGACCAACAAAATTTACGCCTACCCCGTGGGCAGTCGCATCAACCAGAAGCCCGCCCGCGACCGGGCACAGAATCGCCTGTTATCCCCCCTGACGAAGCGGGTCCTGCAGGCAGCCTACCGGCTACAAAACCGATAATGTATGACCGAACGTTTTCCTTATTTACCCCTCGGCCCGCAGCCGGCGGGGTCTGCTGACCACCGCCGCTTCCGAATATGGGCTCCAAAACCGGATACCGTGGAATTGGTCGTCCGGTCGGCGGGGGAAGAAAGCCGGTACCC
>JBASAV010000687.1:0-6268 GCA_049650785.1 Lewinella sp.
GAACGCGCCTGGGACTATACAGTGCCTTATTTGGCCTAAGCAAAGAATGGGAAGAGCAATTTACCCTCACCGTGAACGCGCGAAGTCCCCGCTTCCAGCGTAACGTAACGGATCTACCCAACCTCTACGAATCGGGCGAACGCTTCCAGACCGGATGGCGGTTCGGTGCTACATTGACGTACCGCTTCGAGCGGGGGGCGGAGAGCCGGGGGCGTGATTCGCGGGGGAATATCCGGTAATTCTACAACCCGTTTTCCGTCCGCAGCTTCCTGGTCATGCCGGCTACCACTAAATTGTAGCTGTGGTCGATCAGTTCCTTAACCAAGCTATCCGGTAGCGTACCGTTTTCTACATATACCGTATTCCAGTGTTTTTTGCTCATGTGCCAGCCCGGAACGATCTCGGGATGACGGTCACGTAGCATCACCGCCCGCTGGGGGTCGCACTTTAGGTTGATACGAAAATCCGATTCGTCCAGGCCGGTGAGCGCGAACATCTTGCCGGCCACCTTCATCACCAGCGTGTCGGGACCGAAGGGTAGGGTCTCCTCGCTTGCGGTTTTGTTCAGGCAATAGGTTCTAAAATCCAGTAAATCCATGACGGCTTGATATCGGGGATAAGATAATGTATGCTCCCGTATAGATGTGCGTAAATACGTTGTAACAGCTTTGATTGGCAGAACAACGTATTGTTTAGAGTAGGTAAAATTAACGGTAGATTGTACCTTGTAGGGACTTACTTGACTTCGTACTCACCTTGCCCTTTCATGAAACGCCTTGCTCTCGTCTCTCTGTTGCTGTGCCTACTTTTTCCGCTTTACGCTCAATATCACATCTCGGGTATTGTCCAGGACGCCGATGGCGCAGCCGTTCCGTTTGCTAATGTCGCTTTATATCTGTCCGTTGATTCTTCCCTCGTAAAGGTGGAAACCACGGACGATATTGGTAATTTCTCCCTCATCAATCTGCCCGAGGGAGAGTACGACCTCGTGGTCAGCTACGTAGGTAGCCCCGATCTACGACACGCCCACATGCAAGTTCGCGATAACTTGGAAATGGGCACCATGGCCATGACCCGCCCCGGCGTTGACCTCACGGGCGCTACCGTAACGGCCCGCCGCGCCCTGGTGGAAGTTAAACCTGACCGGACCATCTTCAATGTGCAAGGGACCATCAACGCGGCCGGGAACGACGGACTGGAACTGCTGCGCAAAGCTCCCGGTGTGAGCATTGACCAGAGCGACAACATCAGCGTACTGAGCCGATCCGGGGTACTGGTCTACGTGGATGGGCGTAGAATACCCCTGCAGGGAACCGACCTCAGCAACTATCTCCGTAATCTCACCGCCGAGCAAATTGAGCGTATTGACATCATCACCAGCCCCGGCGCGCGCTACGAGGCCCAGGGAAATGCGGGCATCATTGACATCCGACTAAAACGGGCCGAGGACGAAGGCGCCAATGGCAGCCTGTCTGCTTCCGCCAGCCAGGGAAGGTACGCCCGCTACGCCGGGAACGCCGGTGGCAACTACCGCAACTCGCAATTTAACCTGTTCGGGAACCTTAGTTACGGGTACAACCAGAACTTTAGTCAGAGCGACTTCGTCTCCCAACAGCGATCATTCGTCCTCATCGACGAGCTCTACAGCGTACCCATCCTGCGAACGCCAGGTGTGCGAACAGGTCTGGACCTATATTTGGGTGACCGACACACACTCGGGGTACTCTTCACCGGTCAGTACGAGGACGGACGGCGGGTTGTCAATAACAGTACCGAGATCTACGACGAAGAAAGCTTGCAGGTTGGCATGAATGCCCAACCGGACAGCATCTTGCGGGCGCAGGTGTTCGACGAAGGTGATCACAACCAGAACACCTTCAATTTAAACTACAACTATGCGATCGGCAGCGGACACAACCTGAACGTAGACCTGGATTACGGCCGGTTCGTGCACGACAACGCCATCGATCAGCCGAACCGCTACTTCAGTCCTGGCGGTGAGCTGCTTAGTGTGTCCGATAATAGCTTTGAAACCCCCATCGAGATTTCCATCCAGACCGCGCGGCTCGATTACGATTTTCCCATTGGTAAGGGATCGGCCAGCGCGGGGGTCAAGTACTCCGGCGTGGAGACGACTAACGCCTTCCTCTTCTACCAGGGGCTACAGGGTGACCGCGATCTGATCACGGAGCGAAGTAACCGCTTCCGCTACGATGAGAACGTGTTTGCCGGCTACCTCAGTTACTCCGGATCGCTGAGCGAGTCGGTTAGCTTTTCGACCGGCCTGCGCGTCGAACTTACCGATGCGACCGGCAACCTCACGCCCGTTGGTGGAGGAAACATGGATGACCCGGCCGTTGAGTTCAACTACGTAAGCTTCTTCCCCAACGCCGGCCTCAGCTATACTACCCCGGACGGCAATGCGGTAAACCTTCGCTACGGCCGCCGGATCAACCGGCCGGACTACAGCAGTCTGAATCCCTTCCGCGTGCAACTCAATGAGCTTAGCTACCGGCGGGGCAATCCCTTCTTGCAACCTGAAAAGGTGAATAACGTCGAACTCGGCTACGTCCTGGACGGCCGCTATAATTTCAAATTGGCTTACAGCCTCACCGACGACCAGGTGGCTCAGCTATTTAGTCCCGACGATTCCATCACCCTGGCCGGCTTTGAAACCTACGATAACCTGGCCCGGCAAACCGTCATTAGTTTCACCGCCAGTGCTCCTATACAGATAACCGACTGGTGGCGAACCTACCTTAACGGCACCGCTGGATACATCAGCAATGAAGCGGACTATGGGCGTAATGCGCAGGTGGACATCGACCTGTTCAACTACCGCTTCTACAACCAGAATACCTTCACCCTACCCGCTGGTTTTACCGGCGAAATTACCGGCCAGTACATCGGCCCCGGGGTAGGGGGCGGGATCTTCGTGTACGATGGCTTCGGTATCATGAGCGTAGGACTGCAAAGACGCTTCCTGGATAATTCCCTCACCGCCAAACTGACGGTGAGCGATGTGTTCTACGGTTCGATCATCAATGGGGAATCGAACTTCAACGGATTATACGCCCAGGGTAGGGTAGCGCAGGATAGTCGCCGGGTGGGGCTCTCGCTTAGCTATAATTTTGGCAACCAGAAGGTAAAGTCCCGACGCCGCGATACCGGATTGGACGAAGCGGCCGGTCGCGTGCACTAGGGTTAAAAAAGTAAGCCTTTAACCACTTCAGCGTACCCCCGGCTGGCTCGAACGATATCGCCGTTGAGCAGGATGATATCGTACCCGTGGCCCTCCTTATAAATTTCCTTGATGGCCGATCTGTTGATGATCGAGGACCGGTGCACGCGTAGAAATATCTCCGGGTCGAGGCGGGCCTCCGAGTCTTTCAAACTGTACTGACTCAGGAAGGAACTCTCCGCCGTGACGATCGTGGAGTAGTCCCCTTCGGCGCGAATGCAGAGGATGTTGCGGACCGGCAGCGCCACGTACTTATTTGATCGGGGGACCATAATACGGTCGGGGTACCGGGTGTTTTCGTCGCGTAGCTCCTGCGCCAGGCGGGCTACGTTGGGTTGCATCGTATCCATGCGGGCCGTGATCCGATCTACCGTGCGGGCGAAGCGTGATTTGGAGTAGGGCTTCAGCAGGTAATCCACGGCGTGGTGTTCGAAGGCATCCAGGGCATACTGATCGTAAGCCGTACTGAAGATGATCAGGGGTAACTCTTCCAGGCGAGCGAGCACATCCAAGCCCGTTAATCCGGGCATCTGGATGTCCAGGAACATCACTTCGGGACGGTGCTCCTCGATGGCCCGCAGGGCATCAACGCCGTTGGCGGCTTCGGCCACGCAGATCAGGTCCGGATACTCAGCCAGGTATTCGCGCAGCAGTTTGCGGGCGGGGGCTTCGTCGTCGATCACTACTATTTTCCGGAGCATAGGTCAGGGGGATAGACAATTTTATCCGGCTTCCGTCGCCGGGGGTAGATTGAATGGAGAGCTGACGGTCGTACATCAGACCGAGGCGACGCCGGGTGTTGGTAAGGCCGTAACCGTATTGTGCCGACTGCTGATCGAAGCCGATCCCATTGTCACAAACCTCTACCACCAGGTCATCGTAATTGCGGCGGGCAAGCAGGATGATGCGGCCACCGTCGACCAGAGAGGCGAGGCCGTGGCGGACGGCATTCTCCACCAGCGGCTGTAAAAGCAAGGGCGGAATCAGGGCCTCCTTCAGCGCTTCCTCCGCCACGTCGATCTTGTATTCTAACCGGTCACCGTACCGCGCCTTTTCTAATGCCAGGTAATCCTGGACGAAGCGCAATTCCGCGCCGAGGGGCAGCACGTTTTCCCGATTGGCCCGTAGTTGATACCGAAAGAGGTCACTGAGCTGGGCGATCATGTCCCGCGTACGCTCCTGGCCCGGTCCGATACTGGCACTGATGGTATTGAAGGCGTTATAGAGGAAGTGGGGATTGAGCTGTGCCTTGAGGGCGTTGAGCTCGCTACTCAGGGCCAATTGGGTGGCGTCCGCATTCGCTTTCTCGGCCGCCCGTAAATCATAGTAGTACTGCCAGGAATGAAAGATCCCGAACTGGAGCACGTAAAACAGGGCGGGGATATAGACGTCCCACCATTCTCCGGCCCCGCTGAGGTGCCCCCCGCCGAAGAAGGTGTCGGTTACCCAGTAGTACGTCCACTGCCAACCCTTCACCCAGACAGGGAGCAGTAGAATATTGAGGACCACTTTCGCGGGCAGGGTCCAGTGGTGAAAGGTGCGGAAGGTAAGGTACCACACCGGTAGGGTGAACAAGGCCTTGAGTGGGTAGTCCAGGTACACGAGTCGCCAGGCATAGGTGCCCCGGTATTCCAGGGGGGAGGAATAATAGATGGCCAGCATGTAAAAGATGGCAAATGACAGGTACAGCCCTACCAGTAAGGCGAACTCTCTCCAGTGCCAATCGCGCCATTTTGCCATACTACAATAATAGTCCACGCCGACCGATCGTCTTGGTGCGGCCCGGTGAACAGCCAAAATTTGGGGGCAGGTAACCATAGCCGATCCCGTACGTCATGGCCGCCGGCGTTCGTCTCCATCCAGTGGCCATCCGCCGAAAAACCGGCATCCGGTACGCCCGCCCGGACCACCTTCGTAGCATGATCAGAGTCTTGCCGGGATGGCGGAAGTTCGTGCCTCGGCCGTCCGTGTTTCCCCTTCGACGAATGGACAATTTCTACGGACGAGCAACCCTGCGGTAAGCTTGTCGTCCCTCGTTTATTCCGCTTATCTACACAAAGCGCCCGCTCGTCGAACGCTTTATTCCAGGCAAATAACTGACCGTAAGTTTGTGATTATCAAAGACTTAATATAACCAGATGAAACCTTCAGCTACCCTGTTTTACCTTTTTTGCTTCCTTCCTTTACTCGCCGCCGCCCAACAGGTTGGGGACGAATCGCATACCATTCGCGGACAAGTACAGGACGCTGCCGGCGCGCCGGTTGCCTTCGCTAACGTGGCACTTTATACCGCGTCCGACAGCACGCTCGCCAAAGTCGAGACGACCGACGATGGCGGCATCTTCCGCATGCAATCCGTTGCGGAGAATACCTACGATCTGGTGGTGTCTTACATTGGTGCTCCGGAGCTGCGTGTCTCCAAGCTGGAGGTCAATGGCGATGTGGATATGGAAGTACTCCGCTTGGCGCCCGCCGGCGTGGAATTAGCGGAGGCTACCGTGACCGCGCGGCGAGCACTCGTGGAAGTCAAGCCCGATCGCACCGTTTTCAACGTCGAGGGAACCATCAACGCCGTTGGCAATTCAGGGCTTGATTTACTACGCAAAGCGCCGGGCGTCACGATCGATAATAACGACAACATCAACGTGCTCAGTCGGTCCGGCGTCCTCCTGTACGTAGATGGACGGCGGATGCCCCTTTCGGGCGATGATCTGTCCAACTACCTCCGTAACCTCAACGCGGAGGAAATTGACCGGATCGATATCATTACGAATCCCGGCGCCCGCTACGAAGCGGAAGGAAACGCTGGCATCATCGACATTCGGCTCAAAAAGCCCGAAGACGAAGGCGCCAATGGCAGTATTGCCACCAACGCCAGCCAGGGCCGGTACTTCCAGGGTGATGTGAATGCCACCGGAAATTACCGCAATAGCTGGATGAACGTGTTCGGAAATGCGGGGTACTCGAATGGGAGCTGGTTTAATACCACCGGTCTGGCCAACTACCAGAACGGCCTGCTGCTCGACC
>JBASAV010000688.1:0-4984 GCA_049650785.1 Lewinella sp.
AAGCGACCCATCGGGAATGGACCTTCTACGATCGGGACGGAAACGTGGTCCACACTCAGGTATACACCCGCTAACCCAGTAAAACACGGACAATGCCTTACGCACCGAGGGAATTCAATTTTGAGCAAGCCTTGCTCGACTGGCGCACTTCTCACCTGCGCGCCGCCGCCCTGGAAACCGAGCAGCTGGATGAGCTGGAGAGCAGCCTGCACGACCGCTACGAGGCGAATCTGGTGAAGGGAATGACTCCCGGGGATGCCTTTGCCGCCGCCCGCGACCGCGTGAGCCCCGATCCCGTTGCCGCCGGCCGCGAATTCGGCAAGTTGAACCGGTTACTACCCGGGAACCTGCGGATCGCCGTGCGTATGCTTTACCGCCGGTGGGGCTACAACCTGATCAACTTCGCCTGCCTGGCCGCGGGCATCTTTACCGTGGCCCTGGCCGTCCTTTACCTCAGCTACGAAACCGGCTACGACCGATTCGTACCGGATGCCGACCGGAAATATCGCGTTGGCCGCAATTACCGTTCGCAGGGCTACAGCATAGTAGGCTTTCCCCAATTTTTTGAGACTTCCGGAGCGGATCAACTACGGCAACTCAACGGGGTCGAATCCTTCAGCGGGGTCCGTTCGGCCACCCAATTCATGACCTATCCCGAACCGACCTACGTGTCGGTCGACCAACGGATGCTCCCGGTGGAAGATCTGCTGGAAACGAATACGCCGGCCGCTTTCGTCGACTTCTTCGGATGGCCCTTTCAGCAGGGAAGTAAGGAAAGCTTTGCGGCTCAGCCCAACACGGCCTTATTCGCGGCGTCCCTGGCCGAGCGCTACTTTGGTGCCGACTGGCGGGCCGCAAACGTCCTGGGTCGGGAGATCGTCGTCGATACGAATACGTATACGATCGCAGGCGTGCTGGATGACGTGCCGGCGGACGCGCACTTCCAATTCAGTCTGGCCCTGCACCGCGATCGCATCGACTACTGGGGTAGCCGGTTGTACGTGGAACTGGACCCCGCGGCCGACCCCGACAAGTTGCGCCGACGCATGAACGCGGACATCGGTCGGATCGATCCCTCGCTGGCGGGAGACGACCTCTTCGGGGGGCTGATCCTGCAAGCCTTACCCTCGCTGCACCTGGATTCGGATCTGCTGTACGAGATGAAGCCGCCGGGAGACGTACGCTATCTCTACATCATCGGCATCATTGCCCTGGTCGTCCTGCTACTCACGATCAGCAACTATACCAATCTCGCGCTGGCCATGAACGCGGGCCGGGGGCGGGAGATCGGCATGCGCAAACTCTTCGGTGCGCGAAGGGGGCAGGTGGCGGGACAATTCGTGCTGGAGGCGGTGGTGATCAGCCTGCTTACCGTACCGCTGGTCTTACTTATGCTCTGGGGGATTCTGCCCGTATTCAATACGCTGATGGATACCGCGATCGCCGAAAACGCCTGGTCAAGACCCGACCTCTGGCTAGTGATCCTGGCGATCGGTATCGGTGTCGGGCTGCTGGCCAGCGTCTACCCGGCACTGGTGCTATCCGGTCGCCAGCCCCTGCAGCTACTGCGGGGTAATGCGGCCGGGCGGGGCGGTCGAAAGCTGACCCTGCGCAAGGGAATCGTAGCCTTACAGTTCGCGCTGTTGATCGGACTGTGCAGTGCTACGCTGATCGTCAACCGGCAGTTCCAATTTCTGCAGGAAAAGAACCTGGGTTACGCCCGCGAAGGGGTACTCTACGTCAACATGGACGGCGACAGCACGCGGTTCGCGACCTTTCAGCGGGAGGTAAGCCAGCTAGCCGGGGTGGAGGCCGTCGGGGCGGACGGCTACATGGGCGGGCAGCCCTACAACCAGACCACCTACCAACTGGATGGCACCGGCGAGGTCTACGACGATGCCTACCTGGTGGATATGAGTACCGCATCCGCCGATCTGCTTGGCCTGAAGACCTCCATTCCACTGGACACGGAGGGGCCGGCTACCCGCACCCTCATCAACGAAACCCTCGCAAAGCGGCTCGCGGTCCGCGAAAACGTTACGCCTACGGACTTGGTGGGAAGAACCCTGGTGACGGAAGCGGAATACACCGATCAGGAAACCGGGGAGATCGGGTTTCCGGTAACGATCGCGGGTACCTTCGCCGACATCAACATGTTCAGCCTGCGCAATCAGGTCGAACCCATGATCCTGAATCTGCGTAGTTCGCCCCGCTATGTCTACTGGGCCTCCGTGCGCTTCACCGGTGCGTCGCCGGCCGTGACGCGGGAGTCGGTGCGGGGCGTGTACGAATCGCTGTTTCCACAACGCACGTTCCGTGCCCGCTTGCTGTCCGACAACCTCCGCGAGCTCTACCGGGCGGAGGAGCGGATCTCCCGGCTAAGTATCTTTTTCAGTCTGGTGGCCTTCGGCGTGGCGGCTATTGGTCTGGTGGCGCTGACGGCCTTTCTGACTACGCTGAAGCGACGCGAGATCGGTATCCGCAAGATTCTTGGGGCTTCGACGAGTTCTTTGCTCCGCCGCTTCAACTGGGAATACCTGCCTCTGCTGGGTGTAGCGTTGGTCGTGGCCGCCCCCCTAACTTACCTGGCGGTATCCGCCTGGTTACGCGGTTTTGCCTACCGCGTGTCCGTAAGTCCTTGGATCTTTCTCCTGGCTACCCTGGTCACGCTGCTTATCACGGTGGTAGCCGTCAGCCTTACTGCCCTTCGCGCGATACAGGCCACCCCGGCGGACGTACTGCGGGACAACGCATAAAGTAATTATGATATAAATTTTATTTTTTGAACAAAGAGTAAAACCTTATTGGGCTGATCTATATTTGAGCCATTATTGTGTTTGATTATATATTTATTTGCCAAATATTATTCAGGACACTTATTTGGCCCGGCTAGCTCTCCGCCGGCTATCTACCCATAACCCCTCACTACCAATCCAATATGAAACGTACTCTCCTGGCCGCGCTCTGCGCGCTATTCGTGCTTTCACAATCCGTGACTGCCCAGACCCTGAACGGTACCGTTACAAGTGACGGCGATCCGGTCATCGGAGCCAACATCCTGGTCAGCGGCACCAGCAACGGCACGGTCACCGATCTGGACGGCACCTACACGATCACCCTCCCTACCGGCACTAGTACGATCGAGGTGAGCTACATTGGATACGCCACTTCCGTATTTGAGGTGACGCTGGACCCGGGGGAAACCGAAACCATCGACGTGGAACTGGCCGGCGGCCTGGACCTGGTCGACGTGGTGGTTACCGGATCGCGCACCGCTCCGCGCACCTCTACCTCTACCCCACTTCCGATCGACGTCATCAGTGCGGTTGACCTCGTCGCCACGGGGCAGAACAGCTTCGACAAGGCCCTGAACTACAAGATTCCTTCTTTCAACTCGGTCAACACGCCGGTGAACGACGCGACCTCCCTCCTCGACCCCTACGAGATCCGCAACATGGGTCCGAGCCGTACCCTTATCCTCATCAACGGCAAGCGGAAGAACACGAGTGCCCTGCTCTACACACAGACCTCCCCGGGGCGCGGGGAAACGGGGGCGGACATCTCCGCCATCCCTCAGTCGGCCATCGAACGCGTCGAGATCCTGCGGGATGGGGCCTCCGCCCAGTATGGCTCGGATGCCATCGCCGGAGTCATGAATATCATTCTGAAGGACAATGCCGACGACGGCAGCATCATCTTCAATGCGGGCATCACCTCCGAGGGAGACGGGGAAACCTACGGCGTGGCCCTGAATAACGGTGCCGCGCTCGGGCGCGACGGCTTCGTCAACTACACGATCGACCTTTCCAAGCGCGAGCTGGCCAACCGCCCCGGTACGGTAGACGCCGCCGGCGAGGCCGGTGATTTCGGCGCCGATATCGAGGACGTACGCAGTTTTCTCAGCCGGTACCCCGACGCGGGGAATGTCAACGGATCGCCCGAAACCACCGCCGCCAAATTTTCCATCAACGCCGGCTCCTCCATCTCGGCCGATGCCGAACTCTACGGCAATGCGGCCTACGTATACAAGAAGGTCAACAGCTTCGCCAATTACCGCACGCCTTACTGGCGCACGCTCGACGACTTCCCCTACCTGGCCGACTTCTTCCCTAACGGACCCAACGGCGAATACATCGGCTACGTCCCTACCTTCGACGGGGACCTCAACGATTACAACGGTACCATCGGAGTACGCGGCAGCAAGAACGGTTGGCTCGCCGATGCCAGCTTCACGGTTGGTGGTAACCGACAGACCTACATCGTGCGGAATACGCACAACCGTAACGAAGTCCTCATCGAAAGCTTCCTGGGGGATGCGAACGACAACGGTATCGCTGAGATCGACGAATACAGCTACTCCCAGAAATACCGGGAGAACAGCCCCATCCTATTCGATGTCGGCGGCACCCAATTCAACCACTTCGTAGGTAACCTGGACGTTACCCGCCGATTATCCGATATGGTCGGCATCGCCTTCGGTAGCGAATTCCGCAGCGAAACCTTCACCGTCCTCGAGGGTACCGAAGCGGCCTACGAAGCGGGCGGGCCGGACTCCTTCGCCGGTACCGATCCACGGAACGCGGGCGCCTTCAACCGCTACAACTTCGGCGGCTACCTTGATTTTGCCTTCGACTTTACCGAGGATTTCCTGATCAACGCCACTGGGCGGATTGAAAACTACAGCGACTTCGGCAGCGCCGCCGTCTGGAAGGTGAGCAGCCGCTACAAATTTGCCGACGATCGCGTTACCCTGCGCGCTTCGGCCTCCACCGGTTTCCGGGCCCCCTCGCTACACCAGATTTACACCCAAAAGGCCCAGTACAGCTTCGTTCCCGGCCAGGGTATCCAGGTCGGTGGACTGGTCAACAACGTTTCGCGGGAAGCCCGGCTGCTCGGCCTGCCCTCCCTGGCACCGGAGAAATCGACCAACTTCACCGTAGGCGTAGGTCTCCGGCCCAGCGACAACCTGCGCATCACGCTTGAT
>JBASAV010000689.1:0-5791 GCA_049650785.1 Lewinella sp.
TTTGACTACGGCTCCGAAAAATCCAGCGGTGCCGGCCTACCCACCACCGGGGACGGTGAGGTAGACTGGACACACGTACAGAAGGAGCTTAACGTTTTTGCCCTCATCAAGGCATACCGGATACGGGGCCACGTGGCGTCCAGTATCGATCCGATCCAGGAGTTCAAGGACCCGGAGGCCGGCCTAAACCTGGAAGACTTCAATCTGGGGGAAGCAGACCTGGATACGTCCTTCAAGGCGGCCCACCATTTATACATGTCCGAAGGGAGTACCCTCCGGCAAATTGTCGCTAATCTCAACCGCATATACCTAAGCAGTATCGGCTTTGAGACCGACCATATATTCCACCGGGAAAAGCGTCGCTGGCTAAGGGAGCGAATTGAAAAGCACCATCCCGAAGAAGCATACGGGCTAGATATTGACGATAAACGGCATATCCTGGAAACGCTGAACGATGCCGTCGGCTTCGAGGATTTTCTAAAAATCAAGTACCCCGCGCAGAAGCGCTTCGGGCTCGAGGGCGGTGAAGCGGCAATTGTGGTTCTGGACACCGTCATCAGCGAAGCATCCCGGGACGGAGTAGAGGAAGTAGTCATCGGCATGGCTCACCGCGGTCGTCTCAACGTGCTCGCCAATATCATGGGAAAGAGCTACGAGAGTATCTTTCAGGAATTCGAAGGGGTGATTCCCGACAAACTCAAGGGAGACGGTGACGTCAAGTACCATATGGGGTACAGCTCGATCATCGCCACCCGAACCGAAAAATCAGTAAACGTCAAGCTCGCACCTAACCCAAGCCACCTGGAAGCCGTAGGTCCGGTTGTGGAAGGTTTTGCCCGGGCGAAGGCCGATGTCCTGTACGGCAATGACTACGACAAGATCGTCCCTATCCTCGTCCACGGCGATGCGGCCGTCGCCGGTCAGGGCGTAGTCTTCGAAACCGCCCAAATGAGCGGCCTGGATGCGTACACTACAGGTGGCACCATTCACCTGATCATCAATAACCAGATTGGCTTCACCACCGACTACGAAGATGCGCGTACGAGTATCTACGCCAGCGGAGTGGCTACCGTCATCGAAGCCCCTGTCTTTCACGTCAATGGCGACGATCCCGAAGCGGTATACTACGTGTCCAAATTGGCGATGGAGTATCGCAACCGCTTCAACTCCGATGTATTCATCGATATGCTCTGCTACCGTAAGAACGGTCACAACGAGGGCGACGATCCAGGCTACACCCAACCGGGTATGTACGAGCGCGTAAAGCGCCACCCGAATGTCCGCCAGGTCTACACCGATATGCTGGTGTCCCGTCAGGATGTCGACTCGAAGCTGGCTAAGGAGATGGCTAAAAAGTTCAAGTCGCAGCTACAGTCAGTCCACACCAAGGTCAAGAACAGTGATCTACCGTACAGCTATCAACCGCCGGAAAAGGCGTGGAGCGAGCTGAATCGCGACCACTGGGAGTATTCCTACTTCGAAGAATCACCCGAAACGGGGGTGTCGACGGACAAGATGAAGGCCATCCTGAGGCACATCACTACCCTTCCGGATGGTTTTGAACCGGTAAATAAGGTCAACCGACTGTATAACAACTACGAGCAGTCGGTCAGCAATGATCAACTGGATTGGGCGCTCGGTGAATTGAGTGCCTACGCTACGCTGCTCATGGAAGGCCACGATGTGCGCATGTCCGGCCAGGATGTACGTCGGGGCACCTTTAGCCACCGTCACCTGGTGCTGAAGAGCCAGGATGGCGAGAGTACCTACAATCGTCTGGACGGATTGAGTGAGGATCAGGGCAAGATGCGAATCTTCAACTCCCTGCTCTCCGAATACGCCGTCCTGGGTTTTGAATACGGCTACAGCACCGCCAGCCCCGACAATTTAGTGATCTGGGAAGCTCAGTTCGGCGACTTCGCCAACGGAGCCATGACCATCTTCGATCAGTTCGTCAGTAGTGGTGAAAGCAAGTGGGGACGCATGAACGGCCTCACGGTATTGCTACCCCACGGCTACGAAGGACAGGGGCCCGAGCACAGTAGCGCCCGCCTGGAACGCTTTCTGCAGCTCTGTGCCGAGTTCAATATGATCGTGGCAAACCCGACCATGCCAGCTAATATGTTTCACCTGCTACGCCGTCAGCTGACGTGGAATTTCCGCAAGCCGCTGATCGTCATGACGCCCAAATCGGGACTGCGCAACGACCGGGCCGTAAGCTCCGTTGACGCTTTTGGGCCGGGAACTCGCTTCCAGGAAGTACTCGATGATCCAACCGTGCGTGATCCGGCGGGTGTAAAACGGCTTATCTTCTGTTCCGGAAAGGTCTTCTTTGACCTGGCCGCTTACAAAGAGGAAGAAAAGCGCGATGATGTTGCCGTGGTACGCATAGAGCAGCTATTTCCTCTGCCGATCAAGCAGATCAAGGATATACGTGACCGATACGCCGATGCCGAGATTATCTGGGTACAGGAAGAAAGCCGTAACGCCGGCGCCTGGAGTTATATCAGCGATCAGTTTCTTTACAATACTAACCTCGGTCTGAATCACGTACTCCGGTACGTCGGACGGCCGGCTACAGCTTCACCCGCCACCGGATACAAACCGGTACACGCCAAAGAACAGACGAATCTGGTACAGGAAGCTTTCCAAAAAGACTAATCCCTCTACTCTTCCTCTTCTTCGGTAACTATACTGCGACACAAAAGCGGTAAGACGGAATCGTACCAGTCAATAAGCGCAATCGAACGGGCGAGGGTTAAGTCCTCGCACGCCCCGGGCAGCAAGTTATTGTCCATTCGGGTTTGCCCCCTGATGATACGGAAGCGCCCGTCCCGCGGAAAGAGCGCTACGGCATCGTCCATCCTGGTTAGCGCTGCCGGTACCGTTGTAGAGTCGGTCAGCATGGCCTGGGCTTCCTGCATCATTTGCAGCGCCTGTGTGTAATTATCCACTACGTAGGCACACCCGTCGTCCGTCGGGAGGAAGTTTAGCGTCACGTCCTGAGCACTCGTCACCTTTCTTCCCTCAAACTCGGCGGGCATCCACTGGCCGTATGTCCCGGTTGCGGCATCAATCGCCTCACTGGTAAATTCTACTCCCAGACTGTTGTAATCGATGATATCGTTTACCGTGACCAATCCGGAAGGATGGATAAAAAGCTGCATGTCGATCTGGCCGGTAGCACAGCTGTCCTGCGGTATATCGGGGTAATTGATCGATTGATCGAGGTAATCCGCTAGGTTGCCCTCGTTGCCCGTGAAGCTTGCCGACTGCGTCAGGTCGGTGTAGACCGTATCCCTACCAATCACCACGTAGGGTTTTGGCTCTTCCAGCCGGAACCGGATTGGTAGAACGAAACGAAAACGCACCGGCATACTATCCTTGATGGCGGGGCGCCACAGGACCTCCCTACCCATACCGATGACACTGCGCAGCGCCGACATACCGATACCACCCCCCGGGTCACGGAGGACTTCCGGCCGGTTGATCATACCATTAGGCTCTACGATGAAGGCTACGACGGCCGTTCCGCTGATGTTCTGTTCCCGCGCTTCGGCCGGATACAGCGCGCGCTTGTATACGTAATCGAGCAGGAACTGTTGCGCGCACTGCGATTTGGCCGCTGCCGTCGTGTCGTACTGCTCACAGGGACTGGGAAACCGCGGAGCTTCGTCGGCGAAACTATAGATGGTCGTATCCATCGGCAGGGTAGCCGTCGAGTCCTGAGCGGTTGCCCACAGGGGTAGCAGTAGAAACAAACCGACAAACCCTTTAATCAAATAATGCATGCAGTTAAGAGGTAGGCCGCACCCGAATAGCATTAAAATACAAATTCGGAGCCAGCGGAGTTAAGCTATAATCTAAGCGTTTCGCGATCACCAGCGTTGCGTTGGGCGAATACAAAAATATCATGGGCTGATTTTCGTACACGATCTGCTGGAAACGATGGTACAAAGGTGCTCTAGCTACAGAATCTGTGGTAGCGGCTATCTGACGGATAAGGCTGTCCGCCTCAGTATTGTGAAAGTATCCCCGGTTAGTGCCGCTCGGCGGAACGGAAGTGGAGTGCCAGCCCTGGGTAAAATCGTTCGGGTTGGGTTCGAATTGGAGGCCGTAGAATGAGGCCGTGAATTGGCCGGTGTTGAGTTTATCGACTAGCGTGCGACTCTCCTGACGGATAACCTGTATATCCACACCCACCTTCGCTGCTGTCTGTGCGATGTACAGGCAGATTCCTTCCATGACGGGATTGGTAAAGGTAAGTAAGTCGAAGCTTAATTCTTGTTTATCACCATTCACTTGGCGGTCCAGAATGCCGTTACCATCCGTGTCCGACCACCCCGCCTCCGCGAGTAATTTCCGGGTTTTGTCAAGATCGAAAGTAATTGGTACCAGTTCATTGTTATAGTACTCCTTGGATGGTAAGACTGGCCCGGTGATCCGTTGGGCGAGACCGGGAAAGAAGTTTTGGATGAGGAGATCCACGTCAACCATGTGGGCCAGACCCCGCCGCGTCAGACTGTCGCTAAGGATGGGTTCGTTCTGATTAAATAGGATAGAATAGAATTTGTAGCTCGGAATGGATACGAAATCATAGATCGGTTTGAGGTATTCCTCCTCCCGAAGTACCAGAAATTGATCAATGGGCATATCAATCACCACGTCTACGAATTGATCACGCAGGGCATTGGCCGTGGTCGTGTTCTCCGACATAATTTCGAAGGTAAGTACCTCGGGTACGGCGGTCAGATATTCTTCCTTGCGATCCTTAGCCCAATAGTCCTGGCGCAGACGCAGCCTGATGCGCTGACCTGACTTCCAGGATTCTAAGCGATAGGGTCCGCTTCCGACTATCCCTTCTGGATCGTTACCGCTCTCCCTAAGGCTGAAATCGTCGGCAAAACGGCGCATATTGGCATTAGCTTCGCTGATGCTGTCGGCGCTTTCCGAGTCGGTCAGTGCCGAGATGCTCACTTCATCCATCAGGCCATCGGGATCATAAGCATATCGGGGAAATACGTACATGTCACCAATAGCTTCTGCGGACAGTACGTACGGACGCTTTGTGATCACCCGAAAGGCAAGAGAATCCGTACCGGTCATTACCACGTCGGAAATCATGCTGTAATACCCACGGTAGGGTCCGGCGTCAATTACGAGTGGATTTAGCATAGCCTTTAGGCTAAAAACGACATCGTCAAAGGTCACCCGGCTACCGTTGGGCCACCTGGCCATACTATCTAAGCGGTAGTCGTAAGCTATTCCACCATCAGGAAGCGATGTAACGGTAGGAACCGAAGCCAGCGCCGGATTGAGCTCGTAGGTCTGCGGGTCTTGGTGATTGAGGGTCTGAAAGATGTGCTCCGCCACGTAGCGGGTGTCGCTCCTTACTGAAAGAAGGGGATTCAGGGTCGGTGGCTCGGCCTTCAGAACAATACGTACCTCTTCTGTATTCCTGCTAGCCGGAAATTCGCTGGTTGGTATATTCTCCCCAGCGCAGCATAACATCATGCCGACCAGGGCGGACAATACTAACAAACGAACATTCATGGAGTAAAGGCAAAGGTCATGGGAAGCAAAAGCCAAAGGTACTAAACACAGCGCGCCCGATCGGGGGTATCGGGCGCGCGCGCTCACATATATAATCGGATCATTTCAGAGAAGGCGCCTGTTTATCCTCGGATATTTCCGGCTTTGCGTGGCCATTTTGCACCACCAAATGCTCGGGAAGTTGCATACCGCTTTGCTTCAGGAAATCACTCAGCTGGGGAACCATACCGTATAGACC
>JBASAV010000690.1:0-9776 GCA_049650785.1 Lewinella sp.
CCATCAAGCGCCGCATCGCGAAGGATCCCACCTTCTACTCGCGCTGCAAGAAGGCCATCAAGGGTGTCTCCGAGGAGACCACCACGGGCGTCCTTCGCCTCTACCAGATGGAGAAGCGCGGCGAGCTCGAGTTCCCGGCGATCAACGTCAACGATTCGGTCACCAAGTCGAAGTTCGACAACAAGTACGGTTGCAAAGAATCCGCCGTCGACGCTATCCGTCGGGCAACCGATGTCATGATGGCCGGAAAAGTGGCGATCGTAGCCGGCTACGGTGACGTAGGTAAAGGGACCGCCGCCAGTCTGCGCGGTGCCGGCTGCCGGGTCATCGTCACCGAAATCGACCCCATCTGCGCCCTGCAGGCTGCCATGGATGGCTTCGAAGTGAAGAAAATGGACAGCGTGGTTCCCCGCGGTGATATTATCGTCACGGCCACGGGCAACTTCAACATCCTCAGTGAACGTCACTTCCGCGCGATGAAGGACAAGACGATTGTCTGCAACATCGGCCACTTCGACAACGAGATCGATATGGCATGGCTGAACAAGAACTACGGCGATACGAAGGATAACATCAAGCCGCAGGTCGATCTATACAACATCGACGGCAACGACGTCATCATTCTGGCCGAAGGTCGCCTGGTCAACCTGGGTTGTGGTACGGGTCACCCCAGCTTCGTGATGTCCAACAGCTTCACCAATCAGGTCCTTGCCCAGATCGAACTGTGGAAGAACAGCGATCAGTACGAGAACAAGGTCTACATGCTACCCAAGCACCTGGACGAGCAAGTGGCCCGTCTACACCTCGAGAAAATCGGCGTGGAGCTGGAAGATCTGACCAACGAACAGGCGGAGTACATTGGCGTGGAGCCTAATGGTCCGTTTAAGCCTGAGCACTATCGGTATTAGTGGTTTAGTTCTTTAGTCCGTTAGTTCTTTAGTCAGCCCCGGGCATCCATTGCGGTGTCCGGGGCTGGCTCGTTTGGGGTAAGCTGCCCTCCTACGAGCGTCATGAAGCTAATTCGCAACCCTTCCCCGGACATGCGGTTGCATGTGAAAAGATAACCCTATGGGAAGACCGAGCGAGGGCGCTACGCCGCCAACCTGGAAGATGATGTTAGTGAAGTGGCTGGGGCTCTTCCCGGCGCTGTTGGTGGTGGCCTATTTTCTACAATGGCTCGAGGTGAAGCCGTTGTGGTGGAAGCTTATCCTGGAAACCGCGGTACTGGTGCCGCTACTCAATTACGTGATTACCCCGGTAGTGGACAGTGTGTTCTCGGAGTGGCTTTATACGGATATTGATGAGGACCAACAGCACAAGGGGATAGATATCGGCCGGTGAGCGGGGCGCCGCTTACTTCGTGCGGCGTTCTCGAAGTACTAAGCGAAGATTCTCGGCCTTTGCAGCATCGACGAAAAACTGACGGAATTCCTGGTAAGCCTCGGGCGCCAGCCGCACGGGTTGCAGTTTGAGCGTGCGGGTCCAGATGACTTCATTTTCCTCGACATCCATACGGGCGCGGTACTCCCCCGCGGCGTGGGAGTAGACGATCGGATCGGTGATCAGGCCGCTTTCGATCTCCAGTTCGGGGGGATACGACAGGCGGACGGTATCGACCAGGAATCGAGATTTGTTGTACTCCACGGGTAAGGTCCGTGATTCGGTCTGCTCGGGGATCCAATCAACGGGAAAAGGATTCAGCGTGACGAACTTCCGGCTGCCCATGCTGGCCACCTTATCGCGCAGGACAGTTTGGTAGGTCAGGTTTACTTGCGGCTTGTCGTCGGACACGTCGAAGTTGTATCCGCTGCCCGTCACATCCGGCAGGTAATTGTTACGGTGTAACCAGTCCAATTGATCCTGCCGGTCCCCACGGTAAGCTCCCAATTGGCGGAACGTCTCCTGTGCAGCGCCGTAATACGTTGCGGCAAATGAGAAGTCCAGGTTGTTGTCTGCCGTAAGTTTCAGGGATGTGCTGCGCAGGTGACCGTGCTCGGCGGCCTGCAGCGCGGGCGTACGGGCCAACTTCCCGCCCTCCGGGGTCACCCACAGCACGTGGCGGTCCTGTTTGTCCTCCCCGAGGTATCCGGTAGGAGCGTACTTGCTGGTACATTCCAGGTACATATCCTGTGAGGGTATGTAGAGAACGACATGGTTGAAGGCGGAGGAAGCAAAGGCAGGATGAACCGAGTAGTAGGGCTTTTCGTCCCAATTTATCAGCACCGGATACGAGGTAATACCCACCTCATTAAGCATGGCGCCCATCAAATTACTGAGGGCTTTACAATCGCCGAAGCGGTTCTCTTCCACGTAGGCGGCGCTAAAGGGCTGCCACCCGCCGATTCCGAGTTGAATACTGACATACCGGCAGCGCTCCTGCAGTAGCCGGTACAGACGATCTATTTTCTCTTGCTCGTCCTCTATCCCCTCCACCGTTTCGTGCACGGCCGCGGTGAGTACCGCCGGCAATTCGTCGCGGCCCTCGTAAAGCGCCGCCATGAACTTACCGAACGCCTCCCAGCTCCGGTGGCTGCCGGTGAACTTGTCCATTTCAAAATCGGCCAGTTCCGTACGAACGTAGGGCAGCGTTTCGGCCAGTGGAGGAGCCAGTGACTCTTCGGGCTGGGCCGCAATGTTTTTCATTTCCCATTCGTAGAGACGGTACTTGCCGTCCTCCGTGATGACCGGATCATCCACCATGTGACTCTCGAATAATAGTTCGTTGTCCATAGGCACGCGTACACGCAGGTGGCCGCTGGATAGCGCTTGTTCGCGGCTCACGGGATTCCAGTGGGGGAAGCCGGTTACCGCGCTGAAGTCTTCCACCTCCTTCTCCACTTCCGTGATGACCGTGCAGGGATATCCAGTGCAGGGGGCTTCCACGTATTTTATCCACCGATCTTCCAGAAAGGAAATGTCGTCGCTGTATCGCTCGTCGGAGACATCCTTTTTACGCGCGCTGTAGATCTCGCTGCCGGCGGCGTTGAGCACCGTCATGTCGAAAGTCGTGATCTTGGAATCATCGTCGTAAAACTCATACAATCCCTTCTCCAACCCGTCTTTTCCATTGAGGAGCGTGACCACCCGGCGGCGGTGCATGACCGCGGTATTTTTGGAGGTGGCGGTATATTCTTCTTCTACCGAGATCACCACGGAGCTCGCCCCTTCGAGCAGGGTATCAGGCAGCGTGAGGTACCTCAGTCCTTCCGACTGGCCAACCACCCGCGCTCCGGCGCAAAAAACAACTGAAATTAGCAGTAGGAATGATCTCATTTTGTTTGTCGTTTCAGGACGAGGGGAGACTGCTGCATATCGATGATGCGACGAAACATGTCCCGTAGTGCGTCATATTCGTGGGCGGCGTAAAGCGTCCTACCAAGCTGGACGGTCAGGGCTACGGAGACGAGACCGGGAGACGATTCCTGGGCGGAGAAGCTGGCCACGATGCTGCCATCCTCCGCTTTTACGCGCACGGGGGCCGGGGCTTCGTCGAGATGATAAGCCTCGGGCAGGCGAATATTGGCGATGTAGCGGTGCTCCCAGGGGTAGGGAAAATCGATCGGGAACGTACGTTGATCGGCATCAGCCAGATCCCCCTCCAGTAAGGGGATGAGAATGGGCTGCAGATACAGGTAATCATCCATCACCTGTCCGGCGGGCACGGTAACCCGGGCCTCAAAGTCCAGTTGATCGGGTCGATCTGATTTGCCCTCCTTTACCGCGAACGACGTGATGGTGGCCTGTGGATAAGCAGTGGCTATCTCGCGTACGACGGGCTTTTCCCGTTCCGAGCTGGCCTCACTCAGCGTATTCCGTCCGGCGAAGGCGAAGTAATTCTCGAGCCGGCCCTGAATTTTGCTAGTGGCCAATCCAGCGGGGCCGACTTCCATCTCCACCATAGTCACGCGACGCGAGGAGGGTACGTCGATAGTGATCCAGCGGGGATCAGCCTTATCCCCCACCCAACCCCGGTGATTCAGGGCCTGCTCGCGGGGAAGACCCGCCGGGCGATCGGCATCCCCCGCATCCAGAAAGAGCGGCTTGCCGTCCACTTCGGTGTACACCATGAGGTGATTGAATTGGTCCAGCAGCGGGTACTGCTCGATGGGTGCACCGGTGTTTCTAAGGGAGACCAGCAGGGGGTGTGCCTCGATACCCGCCTCGTTGAGCAAACTCAGTAGGACAATATTGAGGTCGGCGCTATTCCCCGTCCGGTTGTCAAATACTTTGTTCGGGGAATCCGTGGCAAGGAAATAGTACCGACCATTCCAGCTAATGGTACTCGTCACGAAGCGGTAGGCGGCGGCAATCTTCTCGGCATCCGACTGCAGGCCGGCTATATCTGGCTCGAAGGCTTTCCACACCTTGGCGTAGTTGATCTTATTGCGGTAATACCGACCGAAATCCTGCCGGTCCTGTAGTTCTTTGACCGTTTCCTGCCAGTCGCCGAAGATGGTTTGCTTCGGTCGGCCCGGATACTGGACACTCTGCAGCTGCAGCTGAATCTTGGGCAGGTAATCGGAAGCGTTGTTGCTGTAAGGTTGCGAGCGAAATGCCGGAAGATCTTTTTTCGCCCACACGATATCCGAGTGTTCGATGGCTTCTTCCCGGTTGCGGTAGGCGCCACTTCCCCACTTCGGTCCCCAGGAACGCTTGGTGATCTTAACCTCGTTCACATCCAGCGCACCGGTGCCCAGACTTACGTAGCCGTAGTATGGGGGGATCATGGCATCGAACTGCGCCCAACGTACCGGAATATCCTGCTGGAATACAAAAGGGGTGGGAATGAGGATGTTATCCCTGCGCCGGACGTAGCGGAATTCGATAATCGACCCGACGGTCACCTGGGGGAAGGTGAATTTGACCACCCGGCCATCGTCGTTTTCGGCCTCGTCGATGATCTGTTCGGGCCGGAGGGGTATCGTGCCGCCGGTGGGCGGGTGAACGAAAGCCTCGACGTCGGTTATCTTCTCGTAAATACGGTGGTAGTGCAGGACTACATCCGCGCGGTCAAAGGACGATGGCCGAAGCAGTTTAATCTGCTGGTGGAAGGTTTCTACCAGGGAGGGACCGTCGATATCGCTGTACTCGAAATCGAGGCTCTGCCGGTCGTAGAGTACGTAGGCTTCAGCCGTCGAATCTCCCGGTACCTGAGTGAGTTTGCGATCTTCATCGGTAACCTTACCAAACGTTATTCGAGGAATGCTCTGGGCGGAGAGGGACAGGGCAACCAGCCAGCCGGCCAGTAGGAAGAGGTGGCGCATATACGATGATTGACGCCCGATTTGACGCCGGGAGTAAATAGTGTTACTGGTGCCCACACTCGTTTCACGCGAGTCCCTATCATTTATTATGGACGTGCGCAAGGCGTGTTATTTGGCTCGTTTCAGGACGATGGGAGCTTCCTGTAATTCAATGATCCGGCGATACATGCCCCGCAGCGCCGGATAGGCCGAGGCGGGATAAACCGTACGGTCTAGGTTGACGGCCAGACGGACGGTAATGGTATGGTCGGCTTTGACGGTAGCGGAGTACGTGGCATCCATGCCCCCGTCTTCCGACACCAACTTGATTGAACCGGGAAGTTCATCCACCACGTACCCCTCGGGAAGGGTAAGGTTGGCGATGAATTGCTTCTTCCAGGGATGGGCAAAATCCACCGGGTATATGCGGGTCTCCACGTCGTCCAGATCTTTGTCTAGCAGGCGTAGGAGAATTGGCTGCACATAGATATAGTCATCGGCAGCCACCGCTGCCGGAATCTCCATGGTGAAATCCGACGACAGGGGTTTAGACGGGTTCGCATCATCTTCGCTATGGTGCTCCACCACGCGGGCTTCCGGAAAAACGCTGAGTATATCGGAGGCCACCGGCATTTGTGACAACTCGGCGGAGGAATGCGCCTGATACCGGCCTTCGAAGGCAAAGTAGCTGCTAAGACGGGTCTTGATCTTAGCCTCGGCCATGCCGGTAGCGGTGATCTTGATGTCCGCCATAACAATCTGCTTGGCGGGTGGCATTTCGAGGGCGATCCACTGCGGTGCACCCGGACGGGCGATCCAGGCGCGGTGGTTCAGGGCATCGATGCGCGGGAGCCCCGGCGGGCGGGCGGTTCCATTGGCATCGAGTATGTAGGGGCGCCCGTTTACCTGGGTATAGACGAGGGTGTGGTCGAACTGATCGATGATGGGATACACCTCAATATGGTTCCCTTCGTCGCGCAGTGAAACAAGGGCCGGATATGCCCCTATTCCCGCCCGACGCAGCAGCGACAACAGGCAGAGATTCAGGTCGGCGCTGTTGCCGCCACCGTTCTTGAAGACGTTGTCGGGGTTATCACTGGCCAGAAAGGAATATTCGCGGTTCCACTCCAGGTTCTTGCAGATGTAGTAGTAGGCCCGATCGATCCGTTCCTTATCGGTCTTACCCGCCATGACCACGGGACCGGCGGCTTCCCAGAGTTTGTTGGATGCCCCGCTGGCCTGGTAGCACTTTCCGAAACTGGACATGCCATCCAGTTCTTCGGCGGTGGCGAACCAATCCCGCAGAACGTAATCAATGGGACTGTTCGGAAATTGTACCGTCCGCAGCTGAAGTTTGACCTTCGGCAGGTAGTCCTGCGCGTTATTGGTATAGGGCTGGACTTCGTAGGCGGGGATATTCTCCATGACGTAGCGTGTCCACTGATGGGGGATGCGGGAATCCCCGCTGTTGGCGGTCTGGTGTTGGCGGGGACCAAAATGCTGTAGGTTGGTCTCCGTCTCGCTAACGGTGAAATTGCCGTGTGTCCCCAGGCTGATGTAATTGAAATACTCGGGGATGTTGGCGGTGTATTCCGCGTAGGCCACGGGGATATTCTCCTGGAAAACGAACGGAGTGGGCACCAATAAACTGCTCGTTTGCAGCGTGTATTCATACTCCACCACGGCACCGGGCTCCACGCGTGGGAAGGTGAACTTGATCACATTGTAATCGTCGTTCAATTTCTGCCGGATAAAGTCTTTCCCTTTCAGTTTCTCCTTATCTCCATTTGGCAGATGAATGTATGCGCGAAGCCCCGATACGTCCGCGTGCTTTTCCGAGAAGGTAATCTCGATATTCGCCCGATCAAAACTCGAGGGTTTGATCAGCTTAATGCGCCGGTGGTGTTCCTCCTGGCTGACGATGCCCTTGTCTTCCAGGTAGTTGAACGACAGGTCCTGGTGGTGGTACAGCACGTAGGCATCGGCCGTAGAATCACCGGGGACGACCGCCAGGTCGCGCTCGTAATCAGAGATTTTACCGAATTTAATTTTATCGAACTGCTGGGCCACCGCAGGGGTGGACAACCATAGTGTGAGCATTAGCCCACAATAAAGTTTGAACATGGGTAGGTGAGTGTAAAGCGACGAAAGGGGGCTACTCCCCCTTCGCAAGGTCAAGCGTTATATTTCTTCCATACCAACCAAACTTAAGGAGATTTTATTGGGTTTTCACTCATTTGATCCACAACATTTAACAGAATGAAATTTGGCAAAGTCTCCGATCCGGAAGCCATCGCTTACGAACTCCCGGTGGAACCCCTTGCCAATGCCGCCCGCCTGGATCGCTACGAAATGGGTAGCGGGGCGGGCCGGCCCCACGTCTATATCGGCGCTACCGGTTGGAGTATGAAGGAGTGGGTGGGTCAATGGTACCCCGCCAAAGCGAAGACGGGTGATTTCCTGCGCCACTACGGCCAACAGTTCAATACCATTGAACTGAATACCACGCACTACCGCATCCCCGATCCCGAAACCATCCGTAAATGGTACGACACCGTACCGGCCGATTTTCGCTACTGCCCCAAAGTGCCCCAGTTTATCAGCCACAGTCGGGACCTGGGGGCAAGCGGTGACGGCCTGCAACGCTTCGTGGCTGCCCTGGATGGTCTAAAAGAGAAAATGGGCTGTGCCTTCGTTCAACTTCCGCCGCACTTCGGCGCGGACCGCCTGCCCCTGATCGACCGGTTCCTGCAACGGTGGCCTGGCTTACTCCCGCTGGCCGTGGAGGTAAGGCACGAGAGTTGGTTTACGGATCCATTTGCCACGGAAGCGCTGATGGATACCCTGGCTTCTCACCAGGTGGCGGCGGTTATTACGGATGTCGCCGGACGGCGCGATGTCCTGCACGGTTACGTCACCGCTCCCCGGACCATGATCCGGTTTGTGGGTAACGGGCTCATTGACAGCGACTACACCCGGCTTGCTGACTGGGCGAAAAAACTCCGGGAGTGGAATCTGCCGGAAAACTATATCTTCCCCCACGAGCCCGAAAACATCCTGGCCCCCGATATGGCGGCCTGGCTGGGCGATCATTTGCGAAGTATGAACTTCGCCGAAACCCGCGGGCCGAAGCCGGACCCGGGGCCGGAGCAAATGAGTTTCTTTTAGATTAACCGTTCCCCTTTCCATGAAAAACGATTACCCGGTCATTCCCCGCGACATCAGCTGGCTATCCTTTAATCACCGGGTATTGCAGGAGGCCAAGGATGAAAGTCTGCCGCTCTTCGAGCGCCTGAAGTTTTTGGCGATTTACAGTTCCAATCTGGATGAGTTTTTCCGCGTCCGGATGGCCAACCACCGCAACCTGCTGCGGGTCAATAAGAAGACCAAGCGGGAGCTGGACATCAGTCCAAAACAGACCGTGCGAACCATCCAGCGGATCGTCAATCGCCAGCAGGAGGAATTCAGCCGAATCTTCGAAAAAAAGCTCATTCCGAAACTCGCCAAACAGGGTATTCACCTCAAGCGGCGCCTCGATATGACGGAGGAGGAACAGGAATACGTCCAGAGCTACTTCCGGGAGTATATGTTGCCCTTCGTGCAACCCGTGCTCCTGATCAAGGATATGGTGCGGCCCTTCCTGAATAATGCCCAGCTATACCTGTCCATCCTGATGGTTGACAAAGCTAAGGGCAAGACGGCCTACGCTATTGTCAAGATCCCCAGCGACCACCTGCCGCGCTTTATCGAACTGCCCAGTTCGGATGGCGAGCGTAACATCATCATGCTCGACGATATCGTGCGCCACTCCGTGAGTTGGATGTTTCCCGGCTATGAGATCGAGGACACGTACAGCATCAAACTCACCCGGGACGCGGAACTGTACATCGACGATGAGTTTTCCGGAGACCTGCTGGCCAAGATCAAAACGAGTCTGAACCGTCGCCACGTCGGCCCCGCCAGCCGCTTCGTCTACGACCGGACGATGCCGGATCAACTGCGCGAATACCTGGAGGATACCTTCGAATTGGAGCGTTACGACATTCTCGCGGAAGGCCGGTACCACAATAACTTTGATTTCTTCTCCTTCCCCAGCTTCGGGATGAGCAAGTTGCAGAATACGCCGCAACCTCCTCTACCCTACCCCGCCCTGGAGGAAGCCGAAGACTTCTGGGCGGCCGTCCGGGAATCGGATCACCTGTTGCATTATCCCTACCACAGCTACGAGTCGGTGGTGCGCTTCTTCGAGCGGGCGGCGGAAGACCCGGCCGTCAGCCACATTAAAATCGTGCAGTACCGCGTAGCCAGGAAATCCCGCATTATGCAGGCCCTCATGCGGGCGGTCACCCTCGGGAAGCAGGTGAGTGTCTTCATTGAGGTAAAAGCCCGCTTTGACGAGGAGGCGAACCTGCGATGGGGCGAAAAGCTGGAGGAAGCCGGCGTACACGTCCACTACAGTTTCCCCGGCGTGAAGGTGCATTCGAAGTTGGCGCTGGTACGCAGGGTAGAAAATGGTGAGGAACAGATCTATAA
>JBASAV010000691.1:0-2067 GCA_049650785.1 Lewinella sp.
CTCTACGCCTTCGATATCGAGGAAAACGGCTTCCGTACACCAGAAGCAGCCGCCGCCTAGGAAGATGGTTTCCTGGCGATCGGTGTTATTTATTTCTGAAATTGATTCACCAAACTGGGGGGTAGTAGACATATTGTTATGTTTTATTGTTGAGGTTTTACCCGTACTAGGGTCTCATGGAATTAACGTCTCCCTATGCAGCAAGTTCTGAGCAAGCTTTTTCGCGCCCGTCCGGGGGAGTGGGGAGCTGTGCTGATGCTGCAATTACTCGTCTTCCTTATTATCTGCACGCTGCTGATCGTAAAGCCGACGGCCAGCGCGCTTTTCCTCTCTGAATACGGGGCCATCGGCCTTCCCTACATCTTTCTGGCCACCGCGGTGCTGGCGGCGGTGGTCAGTACCGGGTACTCCGCTGCGCTTCGCCGTTACAGTTTGCTACGGGTAAGCTTTATCTCCCTGGTGGTCTGCCTGGGCATTTTGCTGGCGTGCTCCCTCTTTATGCGTATACCGCTGGCGCGCCCGACCATCGCGATCGTCCTGTACTTATGGACGGCCATATTCGGCGTCCTGGCCGCCTCTCAGTTCTGGATGATGGCCAGTTTCGTATTTGACGTGCGCCAGGCCAAGCGGTTATTCGGCCTGATCGGTGCGGGGGCCATCGCGGGCGGTATCACGGGCGGATACATCACTTCCTTGCTGGCACAGGAAATTGGCGCGCGCAACCTCATCCTGGTTGCCGCCGCCCTCCTTGTGCCCTGCCTCATTCTGAGTGTGATCATTTGGCGGCGGTACGTTGTGCGTAAGCAGAGCATGATGTCCCGCAAGAAAAAGTCCAACGCAGGTTACGAGGCGCCCCACCAGCTCATCTTCGCCAGTAAACACTTACTGCTCCTCTGCGGCATCGTAGCCCTCAGCGTAATTGTAGCCAAGCTGGTGGATTACCAGTTCAGCGTCCTGGCGGCCGAGCGGTACGGCGATCAGGACCGGCTGGCCGGATTCTTTGGCTTCTGGTATTCTACCTTCAACATCGTGGCACTCGGCATCCAGCTACTGCTTACCCAGCGGGTCGTGCAGGGGATCGGTGTGAGCGGGGCGCTGCTTTTCCTGCCCATCGGCCTGGGTGTCGGTGCGGTCGTTATGCTGTTCATGCCCGGTCTGAACGCGGCCATCATCAGCCGATCGATTGATGGCAGCCTGAAGCAAAGCCTCAGTCGGGCTAGCATCGAAATGTTATTCCTTCCCCTGGACGAGGACACCAAGAAGAAGGTGAAAACCTACATCGACGTTTTTATCGATAGCCTGGCCGGAGGACTGGGCGGACTGCTGTTAATCGGGCTCACCCAAATAATGGGGCTTTCCGCCCCTTCCATCAGCTGGGTAATTCTCATCCTGGTAGCGGTCTGGATGTTTAGCGTCGTCATGATCCGGGAGGAATACATCGAGGCCTTCCGCGCCCAGTTATCGCACCTCAAACCGAAGGAGCACCGTAACCGGCTCCGTAGCCACCACCGCAAGGTCATGGCGGGCTTCCTGCAGGTGCTGGAAGAAGGCCAGATGAGCACGCACGAAAAGCAATTGCTCTACGTGCTGGAACGGGCCGATGACCTCAGTAATTCCACCTTCCGAGAGCCGATCGCGCGCCTCCTGGCCCATCCCTCGCCCAACGTAAGGGCACGTGCCCTGCGCAGCCTTTACCTACAACCGGGTACGGAGTTGGTAGACGAGGTGACGCCCCTGCTGGGTGACGCCGATTCGACGGTCCGCAGTGCCGCCTTCGACTACCTCTTTTCCCGTACGGAGTCGGTAAGCAAAGAGGTCCTGGAGCCCCTCCTGGACGATCCGGATCCGGATATAGCCGGTGCGGCGCTTGTCAGTCTGGCCACCGAAACGGCGGGTAATTCCTTCAGCCGTAAGCAGTGGCAGGTAAGCCAGCGGCTCCGCCGTCGGATACGGGAGTTAAGGGAGGTCGACTCCGCCACCCGCCGTCAGTGGTACGTCTACCTACTCAAGGCATCGGGCCGTTCGCAATTAGCTACCGGCCGATCTTTCATTCAACGGTGCCTGCTG
>JBASAV010000692.1:0-3034 GCA_049650785.1 Lewinella sp.
GGATAAGCTCCGCTCTCACACAGATACCCAAGATTTTCCCGTAACACTAAATTTCGCAGATTAGCCCGCGCCGGAGGCGCGGGGTAATAGCCCGCCGTGATCTTCGAGATGGACCCGGCTTGCGTAAAACCTCGGGCTGGAAGCCCTCGACCCTGGACTTTTGGTAGCGCCAGCATCTTGACGAATCAATCCGCCCAATCCGCGATAAAAACCACGAGCGAAGCGCGCATTTCCAACCTTGGTCCACAAGGGGACTAATTAGGCCTCCAGCGCCTCCAACAAATCATCCAGATCGTCAAAGTTCTTGTAGCCCACTTTCTCTTCGCTGCTCCCCCGGAGAGCCAGGCCATGGAAGACGGCTGCGGCCGCCTCGGCGTCCTCTGCCTCCATATCGATGTGGAGATAGGCCGGACGATCGCCGAGGATTTGCTGTAGCTCCCCTATTTCGAAGGGGCTACCCTCCGCCAGATCCTCATAAGCGATGCCGCCGTCGGTAAAGTCGAGAAGGAGGGTGCCGGCGGTGGCCTGAACCCGCTCGGCGACATCCTCGGTACTCTGGTAGCCGGCAACGGGGATTCGGCGAAGAACTTCGATACCCGCGCCGGTCCAGGGAGCGGGGTCGATACCATCTTCCAGGAGGATGTGGGTGATGGCGTGTGCTTGGAGCGTTTCGGGGGTAAGCATATCCCCTGCGCTCCGGCGCCATTCTACTACGCACGTGGGGCCTTCCACCCATTCGCGGATGGCTACGAAGTAGTCCAGACTGAGGCCCTCCGGACCGATGGGAAAGCAGAGATATTCAGCCTCCCAGGCCGCGAAGTAACGGGCGTCCGTCAGGTGGGTAATGCCGAAGGCCAGCAGGTGGGTTTGCAACATGGCGCAAAGGTAAAAAATGCGCCCGCCCTTACTTACCGGCGACGACCACCACGATTTCACCCTTCACCTTGCCGCGGGATTTGTAATCGGCGTGGAGGTCGGCCAGCGGGGCGGTAGTGATCTCTTCATATAGCTTGGAGATCTCGCGCGCGACTGAGGCCTGGCGATCGGATCCACAGTGCTCCTCGAGCTGGCCGAGCAGCTTGGCGATGCGATGCGGGGATTCGTAGAGGACAAAGGTGTTAGGTAGCTCGGCGAGATACTGCAGACGGGTCTGCCGCCCTTTTTTATGGGGAAGGAAGCCCTCGAAGTGAAAGCGATCGCAGGGAATACCACTGGCGGCGAGCGCAGGTACGAAAGCCGCGGGCCCGGGCAGACAACTCACCTCGACGCCGGCTTCCCGGCAGGCGCGCACCAACAAAAAACCCGGATCGCTGATGCCGGGGGTGCCGGCGTCGGTGATCAGGGCATAGGTAGAACCGGCCTTGAGTTCGGTGACGAGTTGCTCGACGAGCGCGTGCTCATTGTGGGCATGGTAGGCCCGCATGGGCGTCTCTACCTCGTAGTATTTGAGCAGGGAACCCGAGTTGCGGGTGTCTTCGGCCAGGATTAAATCAACATCACCCAACAGGCGCAGGGCCCGCTGGGTGATATCTTCTCGATTACCGATGGGAGTTGGGATAAGGTACAGCACGGACGCAAAGGTCGCGGTGCCGGACGGTTAACCCAAATTACATGATGTTTTCCTCGTCCATGACGTGGCGCACACTGCGGCGGATCATTTCTACGGTGGCACCGTAGACCATGTGGCTACCGAGCTGTCCGGCCTGCAGGCTAAGCGGCTCCTTCATTGGGTTGGGGGCCAAACCGAAGGCGGGCAGAGCAATCTTATGGGCGGCGGTCCACAGCGCGGCACCAAAGGGTACACCGGCGGGTGCCTGTACGGCGGGGGCGGCTTCCACGATTACACCATAAACACCACCTACCAGTGCGCCGAAGGCGAGGTTGATCGCCTGCTGGGCGGTTTCTTCCTGGTTACGGTTGATGTTGGTATTAGTAATTTCTTCAGCGCCTTCTACAACCTGCAGACGGGCATCGTGCTCCTCCTGGGGCTGGCCAGTTGGGAGACTGCGGTCTACGAGCATCTTGATTCCGGTTCCTACCAGACCACCGATCATGCCGGCTAAAAATCCTCTGACGTAGTCGGGCTCATCGGAGGTACGGGTGCGGTTGAAATAACTTCCGGCGGCGCCGAGGGCTGCCGTGGCAGTACCGAGGGCACCAGTAGTGTAAGCGGAAATATCTTCACCAGCGGCTGCGGCATATTGTTTGGCCGATTGCGTACCGGTTGCGAGTTTACCACCTGCTCGGTGTGCGGCGGAAGCGGCTTCGTGATATTTTTTGCTGGCGTAGCTACGCTGGGGGCGGGGGTCGAGGTCAGACAGGGTATCGGATACGCTGTCGACGAGAGAATCTATAAAGGACATATTTGGGCTTTCTTGTTCCAACGGAAGTCTGGCGTGGTCTGTTCGTTTCCCCCGTTCAGAGGCGGTAGTTGATCACGCTGTTGGAAATGGCGCCGAAGGTGTAGCGGAAGCCGATACCGGCACCGAGGCGGAAATCCGTCGCGATCTGCCGCTGGCGGAGCAGGAGATCTTCCACGGAAGTTTCACCCGCGGGCAGGTTGAGCTGGTCGCGGATTAGCTGCAGGTCCAGCGACAGCCGCACCGCCAGCCCCCCGAAGAGGATCAGGTCGACGTAACTGTCCAGCACCAGCCGATTCTTACTGAAGTCATGCAGGTAGGCAGAGGCATCGAAGCTGGCATTGATATTACCCCAGGGCTGGCGGAACCGGGCTTGCACGTACAGCGACGTATTGTAAAGGTGTTCGGCCAGCTCTTCGAAGATGGTCTCTTCCAGGTACTCATTGTATCGGTAGCCGAGCCGGTAAGCGAAGGTGATCTCCCGCCGTAGCACCTGGGAGTAGGGGAAAACATTGAATTCCAGGGCGGGGCTTAAGCGCATCGAGTGAGTAAGATTCTCGTAGGTGCTGTGCTCGTAGCCGGCGAATCCGCCCAGGGACCAGTGGGGACTGAGCGAAAACACCACGCTACCGTCGATATACCGGCGGCGGCGGATGCGCAGGAAGGTTTCGTTT
>JBASAV010000693.1:0-5613 GCA_049650785.1 Lewinella sp.
GCTGCCGAACAATCCCGGCTTGCCATGTCCTAAATGCAATGGATGCTGTCGGTTCGAAATTTATGGATCTGGTTCCTACTCTGCTTTGCGTTTACCCTCGGGGCGCAGGACTTCCCTTATTCGCTTGACGCAAAACGGGAGGTAGGTATACTGGCCGCCGCCGGTGGACTGAGCATCACCACACACCTGCTCGAAAATCAGCTAGACGGGCATACACAGACCGAAATTGCCAAGCTGCAACGCAAGAGCGTGTGGTTTCTCGATCGGGGCGCTACCCGCCACCGATCGGATGTTTTCCGGAACATCAGTGATGAGGTTTTGCGTGGCGCCATGCTTTTGCCGGGTACCTTACTGTTGTCTAAACCCGCGCGGCGAAAGGGACTGGTGCTCGCCACGCTCCTGGCGGAGACCATGCTAGCGAACGATGGTCTGACCAAGGCCAGCAAGATCATCGTACAGCGCAGCCGTCCCTACACGTACAACCGTTCGGTTTCCTTCGAGGCCAAGCGCGGAGAGGACTCCCGACAGTCCTTTGTATCCGGCCATACCTCCAATACAGCTGCGCTAAGTTTTTTCACGGCAAAAGTCTTCCACGATCTTTACCCTGACAGTCGCTGGCGATCCGTGGTGTGGGCCGCCGCTGCCACTGTTCCCCTGGTGACCGGCTACGCTCGCTACCGGGCGGGCAAGCACTTCCCCACGGACATCGCGGCCGGATACGCGCTGGGGGCGGCCCTGGGTATCCTGGTCCCGCAATTGCATAAGCGCTCCGGCGGCCACTGGTCCATGGTGGCTACGGGCGACGGTCTGGGCTTTGCCTATCGTTTCTGACTGCAGACTCCAGCCTACGGGTGAGCTTTTTTACCTGCGCGCCGCCGCCCTATATTAGCAAAATGGACTACCTCGACACCAACCGGGCGCACTGGAACCAACGAACGGCGGCCCACCTGACGAGTGACTTCTATGACGTGGAAGGCTGGCTATCCGGAGGCGAGTGCCTCCGACCTATTGAACTGGATTTGCTGCCACGGTCACTGGCGGGCAAGTCCCTGCTTCACCTGCAATGCCACTTCGGGCAGGACACCCTTTCGCTAGCCCGACGCGGTGCCAAAGTGACGGGGGTAGACCTGAGCGACCGGGCCATCGGTGCCGCCCGCGAACTGTCGCAACGCAGTGGATTGCCCGGTCGCTTCATCAACTGCGACGTCTACAGCCTCCCGGAGCACCTCGACGAGACCTTCGATATCGTGTATACCACTTACGGTACGATCGGCTGGCTACCGGACCTGGATGCCTGGGCCGGGATCGTATCCCGCTACCTCAAACCCGGCGGGCAATTCGTTTTTGTAGAGTTCCATCCTTTGGCCTGGCTCTGGAACGAAGAGCGCACCGCCATCCAATACGGGTATTTCTCTCGGGAAGCCATCGTGGAAGAAATCACCGGCAGCTATACGGACGGCAGCGAATCGGTAAAGGGAACGGAGATCAGCTGGGACCACCCGGTGAGTGAGGTGATCAACGCCCTGATAGACAAACGTCTTACCCTCAGGAAATTCGAGGAATACGATTACAGCCCGTACGACTGCTTTCCCGATCTGATCGAAGTCGGCGAAAACCGCTACCATTTTAAGCAGATGCCCGGCCTCCTACCGCTGACGTACTCGCTGGATGTGATCAAGCCGCTGTAGATGAAACCCGATGCGAGCAACGAAGCTTGCGAGGGAGCCCGCACCCACCCGAGCGAAGCGCAAAAGCCACAACTACCGTACTGTCGACTACCAGTCTACCGTACTAAAAAAGGGACATTCGCAAAGCGAACATCCCTTTTAGTGGAGAATACCGGAGTCGAACCGGTGACCTCTTGCATGCCATGCAAGCGCTCTAGCCAGCTGAGCTAATCCCCCATCGCGGTTAAGCAGGGGCAAAGCTAAGGGTGTCTGATGCAACTAGACAAACATTCGGAACAAGAATTTTACAAGCCGTTAACAGCTTTATCCTTGGTAGTCCATCATCTTTCGACCGATCTTTACGTTATATCCGCAAGAAACAACTTTGAATATGAAGCGCTTTTTCTCTCTTCTCGCTCTGTTTACCTGCCTGACGTTCGCTCTGAACGCCCAAACCACGGCTCCCTCGGCCACGCAAGGAGAAGGTAATCCTGAAGTGATGACCTTCGAATCCAAGGAGATCGACTACGGTACGATCGAGCAAAATTCGGATCCCTACCGCACCTTCACCTTCACCAACACCGGCGAAGAGCCCATCGTGATCACCAACGCCGTTGGATCCTGTGGCTGTACGGTACCGAGCTACAGCGACATGCCCGTTGCTCCTGGTGAGTCCGGTGAGATCAAGGTCCGCTACGCGACCGACCGCCTGGGTAAGTTCCGCAAGCGCGTCACCCTGACCACCAACGTGACCAAGGAGCCCGTTGTCCTGACCATTATGGGTGAGGTACAGGAGAAGCCCGCTCAGCCCGAGGCCGTTCCCGCCGGTGAGGCCGGAATGTTCAACAACGGCCAGTAAGCCCGGCCGGATTCCGGCTGTATAACCAACAGAACTTTGAATGCCCGTTTCCAACAGGAAGCGGGCATTTTCTATATTTGGCCATGCCGTACCGTGAGAAAAGCCTCAGTGGCCTGGCCCAGCGGGCGGGCTTCGAATTTAAATCCACCGACGACCATGGGCTGCACCGCTACCTGGGCGACTTCCGGCTCGGGAGTCTGGGGCGTCGGCGGACACTCGATAATATTCTGCGCAAACAGGACGCACTGCTCGAAAAGGACACCTACATTTTTGACTATAGCTATCAGGAATTCGGAACCAACCACACGATACGCCAGACGGTCTTCTTCCTGCAGAGCCCGAAACTAACCCTGCCCAGCCTGGAGATGCAGCCGGAAACCATCGTTCACAAGTTGGGCGAACTCTTCGGATTTGACGACATCGATTTTGTACGTTTTCCCAAGTTCAGCAAGCAGTACCGCCTGACGGGTGATGACGAAGAGTACATTCGTCACCACTTTACCGAGGATGTGTTGAACTATTTCACCCTAAATAAGGGTTGGTCGGTGGAAGGTATCGGCTATTACCTCATCGTCTACAAAAAGGGGATGCTGCTGCCACCCGAAGAAGTCATGCACCTGTTCCAAAGGGGGATGACTGTTTTCAAACTCTTCTCCGCGCCGGCCTGATGCTCAACCGTAACCCCTTTTCACGACCCTTTCCAGAGCGGCTCTTCAGCCGGCAGGTTGTGATTGGTCACGGACGCACCGGCCTGTTCGTATTTATCGCCTTACTCTTCATTTTCTCGATAGGACGTGCTCTGGCCTACGGGCTGATCGTTTTCGCGGTGGCCTTAGCCTACCACTTGCTGACCGAAAAGCTCGGCGTACGGCGGACGGGACCCAAATGGACGATGGCAAAGTGGACGTTTGACCAGGCTATTCTTTTACTCCTGGTCTCCGCAGCCTGCTTCCTGCTCTACAACTACACCGTAAACTGGACGGTGATGAACCTGGAGGTGTTTCTCTACATCGCTGTACCTACCGTGCTGGTGGGGCTGCTGCCTATCGTATTCAGCGGACTGGCGGTTCAGATTCGGGCCGAGCGGGAGCATCAGAAGGTTGCCAGCCGCTTGCAGCTCAGCGTGATCGGCAGCAATAGCCGGACGACCCTGGGCCCCGGCCAGCCTGCGGGGGAGGGCGCTCCGGATAGCATCGTAGTTGGTCATCAGCCCCGCACCAAATCCCGAACCACGATTTACTTTGAGAGCGGGCGGCAGAAAGAGATAGACCAGCCGCTGGACATCATTGAAACCGAGTATGCCTACGACGGGCTGCTGCGCTGCCACCCGCAGTATTCGGTTAATCCGGACCACCTTCTAGCGGTGACGGCCGATGCTCAGGGACTGCGGCTGACCGTACAGGGTACGGCGCTCCGGGTACCGGTTACGGCGGATAATTTCTCGAAGTTCTAGTCAGCCCCGCTTGGCATAGAGTCCAAGGGTAATCGTAGAAATTAGCAAGCCGAAAAACTCCCGGGTAAGTTCGATATGGGGTGACTCCGCCGTCATCTGTCCGGCGATCGTCGGCATACCCTCCCCAATCCAGGTAATCAGGTCAGGTACAAGCGTAAGCATCCAAACCGCCGAACCAGCGAGGGCTACGTAGACGAAGGGCCAGGGGGGAGAGGATAGGAAGCTCCACAGTCCGATGGCGGCCACGCTACCGTACATCAGTACCCAGATCGGCCAGTCCGGATCGTTAAGTTGCCAGTAAGCGAACAAAGCGAATAGAACCGCAACTAGTAGATGGAGATATTTCATATCGCTAGATTAGCCAAAAATTCACAAGATGAACGCCGACCAACGAGGTCTTAGCCCGTCCGGGCCCCAATTATCCGAGATCGTAGCCGGTACCATGACCTGGGGGGAGTGGGGGAGTGACTATAATACGGCTACCATGGCCGAACTCATCGGGCACTGCCTTGACCTGGGAATCACCACATTTGACCACGCCGATATTTACGGTAGTTATACCACCGAGGAAGCCTTCGGCGCAGCGCTGGCGCAACACAGCGATACGGTACGCGAGCAGATCCAGTTGGTGACCAAGTGCGGCATTCAACTCGAGTCGACCCACCGCCCGGATACACGCGTGCATCACTACGATGCGAGCTACGACCATATCATCGCCTCGGTCGAGCGTAGTCTTAGAAACCTGCGCACCGATTATCTCGACCTACTGCTCTTTCATCGCCCCGATCCGCTTATGGAGCCCGAGGTGATGGCCGCCGCTTTCGAGTCACTCCGCGCATCGGGCAAGGTGCGTTACTTCGGGGTGAGTAATTTCACTCCGAGCCAGTTCGCGCTGCTACAGGCCCATACCGATCTCGTGACCAATCAGGTAGAATGCCATCCCTTACATCCCGATCCCCTGTTCGACGGTACGTACGACCAGTGCCAGATGCAAAGCCTCCGGCCCATGGTGTGGAGTCCGCTGGGCGGCGGTGATTACTTTAAGGGGGAAGGCACGAAGGTGCTGCGCCTGCGCGACAAAGTCCAGGAGATTGGCAAACAGTACGGCGTAGAAGAAGACGTCGTCTTACTGGCCTGGGCCCGGATGCATCCCACCCGCCCACTACCCGTCATCGGGACCACCAAGAAGGAACGGATGAAGCGGTCGCTGAAGGCCCTGGATCTCCGGCTGGAGCGGCAAGACTGGTATGAGATACTGGAGGCAGGTAGGGGCCACGAAGTAGCTTAGGGTCCTTCGCGGTAGTAAGCTATGCCCGTTAGTACGGCACTTACTGGCGTAGCCTACTAAATAACGGAGGCTTGCGCAGCGAGTACTACGTACGCTTCAGCGTGAGTACCGTGACCTCCGGTAATATCCCCACCCGTCCCGGATACCCCAGGAAGCCCAGCCCCCGATTGACGTAAAGAGATTGCGTGCCGTTCCGGTAGAGGCCGGCCCACTGCTCGTAGATGTACTGGGAGGGTGACCAGCGGAAGCCCGGAATCTCGATACCGAACTGGAAGCCATGGGTGTGGCCGCTGAGGGTAAGGTCGATATCGGGGTAATCGGGGCGGATGAGGGCATCCCAGCTGGT
>JBASAV010000694.1:0-1989 GCA_049650785.1 Lewinella sp.
TGAAAAATGGAAGGCTCCGCATAAACGGGTGCCTTCCGAAAAAACACTTTGAATTATAAAACGGCTGAAAGTGCTGGGTCGACGTCCTGCCGGATCATTTTTGTCGGACTCTGGGCAGAGCACCAGGAGCGAGCCTTCTTAAACATATTATTCGGTTAGGTTGACGGCAAAGCTCCGGACTTCCCGCCCGCCAAACGGTGATCTAAGTCACATAAGGGAGAATTAAGTTTGCAGCAGCTGAATGCGGTTTCGTCCCAGCGCCACCATGCCCCGGTTCTCCATGGTTTTCAGCAGCCGGCTGATCGCTTCCCGGCTGACGTGCAGGTCGTCGGCAATGGCCTGGTGGCTCGATAGGATGGTCCGGTCATCACGAATGGCGGCGCGCTTGCTGACGTAATCGAGCAGACGCTCGTCGAGTTGCTGAAAAGCTACCTGATCGATGGTCCGGACCAGCTCGTTCATCCGCTGGTCGTAAGCCTGCATCACGAAGTTCTTCCAGCTCTTATAGCGCATCATCCACTCGTCCAGCTTGGTCTGCGGCAGCCCCAGAATCACCGTGTCTTCCTCCGCCACCGCGCGAATCACGCTTTGCTTCGCGGCCAGGCAACAACTGAAGGTCATGGCGCAGCTCTCCCCCCGCGTCAGGTAGTACAGAAAGAGCTCCGAGCCATCCTCGGCCTGCCGACTGATCTTGATGGTCCCCTCCATGATCAGCGGCAGCATCCTAACGTACTGGCCATAATCCATGATCACCGTCCCCTCCGAAAACCGATGCAATCGGCCCTCGTTGGCGATCACCTGCTGTAATCCGGGTTCCGTGAAATCCGGGAAATACCGGTGTACTTCTTCGGTGGAGAGTTGGTCTTTCATTCGTTGGTCGATTGGGGGAATGGTAACGCATGAATATATGAACGAGTTTTCATGTGTTAATTTTGATAGGTACCTTATTTGCTAAGTTCACTGGGAGCGCGCTACGCGCCGCACGGAGGGCTTCTCAGAGTAGAACAGGAAGTTGTCGCTGCGCGACGAAGGGTTAACCGCAAAGGCGCAAAGGACGCTGGGTTTCGCGGAGGGGAGCGGCTCCATAAACCTCCAATCTCAGGACGAGAACCAACCGAATATTTTCGAGCACGGAAGTAGATAACAACTTTGCATACCAGTGGCGACGAGTAAAATCCGTGCCCAAAATCCGTGCAATCCGTGTTCAAAAACCCCTAAGCCGAAGGCGAGGGTCTCCAATCTACCTGATTCCTCCAGGCGCCCCGCCGAGCCGAAGGCGAGCAGCCCCGTCCCATTCAGTGATTCACCACTTAAACCCTACTCCACCCGCACCCCCCGGGTAACAAACGAAATCCCCTGCTGCCCGTAAGTAGAGATGAATACCCCCTCAAACAAGGGTTCGTGCAGTCCCGCCGGCACGCTCCACTCGAAGTAGAAGTTGTCCCCCGTGCCGCCCTCGCGGTCCTGGCTCTCGATGATGATCTCTACGGTCTCCAGTGGGCGGAGGTAGATCGGATCGGTGAAGTACGTACGCACGAGCGCGCCATCCGTCCCGTAGTAGCTTGCGTTGGTAATGTAGATGGAATCCCGCAGATTGATGTTGCGGATACTGATGGTGGCGGTGAGATCGAAGGTGCGGTGCTCGGTCTCGGTGTAGATCTGCGAGTAACTCGACAGGTACGTCGCCCCGCTGGTGAGGGAGTCCGTACCGGAAAGCGTCGCGCGGCGACTCTCCCAGTTCGTAGGATTGACGGTAACGGTCGGCGATGCTTGCTCGCAGGCCAGCAGAAGGAAGAAGCACAGGAAGCCAAGCAGCGGACGGGCGATCATAACGGAAGGGATTAGAGTCGCAAAATAGGGCGCACCGGCCGGCCCGTGCTACCGCTTATTCGTTTCCACCTGCCGGAGCAATTCCGTGACCGCCCGCGCCGTCTGGGCATCTTCCCCCTGTACGACTTCCGACGGCTCATTACGGACCTTAATATCGGG
>JBASAV010000695.1:0-5402 GCA_049650785.1 Lewinella sp.
TACGTAAACGGTACCCGCGAAAGCCGGATGCCCCACGTCACCAACATCAGCTTCAAGCACGTAGAGGGTGAAGGACTCATGATGACCTTCAACCAAAATATCGCCGTTTCTTCCGGATCCGCCTGTACCTCCGCTAGCCTCGAACCTAGCTACGTACTGGTTGCCCTCGGACTAGGGGATGATTTGGCTCACTCTAGCCTCCGCTTCAGCCTCGGTCGCTTCACCAGTGAAGAAGACATTGACGAGACGATCGCCAAGGTTTCCGAAGGCGTTAACCACATGCGGGACCTGAGCCCGATCTGGGAGATGTACAAGGAAGGAATTGACATCGACGCTATTGAGTGGTCGGAACACTAGATAGGTCACAGGATATAGTACATAGGTTATAGCTATTTCGTTGCCGCCTTTAGCTTATATACTATTTCCTATATCCTACACCCTTTAACCTTTCCCCTTTCCAATCCGTTATATTACTCCCTGCATACAAGCACATAAACTGACAGACAATGGCATACAGCGAAAAACTCCTCGACCACTTCAAGAATCCCCGCAACGTAGGAACGCTTGATAAGAACAGCAACTCCGTAGGTACCGGACTAGTCGGTGCCCCCGAGTGTGGTGACGTCATGCGTCTACAGATCGAGGTCGACCCCATCACTAAAAAAATCACCGAGGCCAAGTTTAAGACCTTCGGTTGCGGCTCCGCTATCGCTTCCTCAAGCTTAGCCACCGAATGGCTGAAGGGCAAGACAGTCGACGAGGCGCTTGCCATCGACAACATGGCTATCGTGGAAGAACTGGCCCTTCCGCCGGTAAAAATTCACTGTTCCGTACTGGCTGAAGACGCCATTAAGGGAGCCATTAAGGATTATCAGACCAAGAACGGCGTACAGACCGCAGAGTCCATCGTCGCTTCGCACTAAATTTAGCTTTCTATGCTTTTCGTAGCCGATAGCGCCAAAGAAAGACTGCGCGACATTCGTCAGGCCAAGAGCATGCCCGAAAATTACTTTTTACGGGTATCCATCACCAGTGGTGGTTGCTCGGGATTGACCTATAAGCTCGACTTTGACGACGAACTCCAGCCCAAAGACCAGGTCTTTGAAGACAATGGAGAAACCGTAGTCTGCGATCTCAAGTCATTCCTTTATCTCTGTAATTCCAAGCTCGAGTTTTCCGGCGGTTTGGACGGCAAGGGTTTTGCCTTCGTTAATCCTAACGCCACGCGAGAGTGCGGCTGCGGAGAGAGCTTCGCTGTATAATCTAAAGATCACACCGCTCCTCGGAGCATCCCCGGCGCACTCGCAACCCGAGTGCGCCGTTTTTATGTCATGACCTCCCAGGAAGAATTCGCCGAGCAACGCAAGCGTAACCGTACCGCCTACGCGATCGAGGACTTTTACGACGCACAAAGCGATTTATCCCACGCTGCGCTAGGCAACCTCCTCCTCGCCGGCGTGGCCGCTATCGGCTTACTTTCCGCCAACGATGGTCTTACACACGTAGGCCTGGCCTTCACCACGGGTATCGGTTTGCTGCTGGCGCCACGCTACGCGCAGTTGGTACAGAAGACCTCCTTATATATTTTACTGCTCGCCTATGTGGCGGGTATCGTACTGGAATACGCACTGGCCGGCCTGCCCTCTCCGCCTTTTCCCGATCTGACGGTGGAGAACGGCTGGGTGGGTTTTCTTCCCTTCGTCAACTCACTCTTTCCTCTGCTCTACATCATGGCCCGGGTGGGGCTGTTCTACCCCCTGGTCAATCTATACCGCAAGCGACAAAATCTGGCCGACCAACCGATGCAGACCCTGCGGCAACTGGATCGGGACCTGTCCGCTGAAATGGAGTAGCCGGTTATTCCCTTGTCGGCGGTACCGGCAACCGTCCCCGCCGGAATGTACGTTGCTCGGTGTCCGCTGCCCCGTATCCCTCCCGCAGCACGGTCAGTCCGGCTTCCAGGTCCAGGTCTCCACAACTGAAGACATCCACGGCCGCGTAGCCATACTCCGGCCAGGTATGCACGGTCAGGTGACTTTCGGCAATGACCACTACCCCACTCACCCCGTGGGGGGAGAAAGCGTGGAAGCGAGATTCGACTACGGTTGCCCCCATGGCCGCTGCCGCTGCCAGCAGGATCCGCTCGCTATCGGCGGGAAGGCGCAGGCGCTCCGCCGGACACTCGTGCAACTCCAATAGTATATGTACGCCGAGGTAGTCTGCCATCACTGTACGGTTTCACGTTGCCAGTCGGACCATTCCTCCAGGAAGTACTGCAGTAGGATCGGCCGGTCCAGTCGATTAACGGCTACTCCTCCGGGGTCAGTCATGTCCGCGGGAAAAGTAAAGAGCGCGGGAAGCAGATCCGGTTCCAGAAATTTCGTTTCTCCTGCGTCCCCGCCCAAATATTGACCGCCCGCTCGGAGTACGTTGCCGGTATTCGCGGCCAGCACGAAGCCCCACTCCCCGAAGCTGGGTACCGGTACGTGGTAGGGGGCCAGCTCACCGAAGCCGGCGGCGGCGAGGGTGTGCACGATGCTCCAGAAGGTCTTGCGGGTGTGGTACGGACTGGTGGCCTGGGTAGCGAAGACACCGTCGGGCAGTAAACGTGCGCGCACCATTTGGAAGAACCAGGTGCTGTACAGCCGGGCTACACTTTCGGTGCTGGGATCCGGCAGGTCGGCCAGGATCAGGTCGTAGTAATTGGTATCGTTGCGCAAAAAGACCGCGGCGTCCTCCACCACGGTTCGGGTACGGGGGTCTGCCAGGGCTTCCTCGTTCAGCTGACGGATACGGGGGTGGCGCCGACCGAGGTCAAAAACGCGGTCATCCAGATCTACGATGGTGAGCGATCGCAGGCCCGGGTAGCTCAGCAACTCGCGGGCCAGTAAGCCCTCTCCCCCGCCCAGGATCAAGGCGCGCGAAAAGCCGGGAACCTGCGCCGCGGGCAGGCGGGCGAGCGCCTCGTGGTAGCGGTATTCGTCTCGGGAAGAAAACTGAATGACCCGATCCAGGTAAAGCCGAAGGTCGTCCCGATTCTGCGTCAGTACGATGTGCTGGTACGGACTATCCTCCTCGTAGATGACCCGGTGGGGATAGGCGGCCGCCTCCCAGGCGTGCAGAAAGGGTTCGGCACGGACCAACAGGAAGGCAAAGAGCAGTATCCCCCCGCCCGTCCAGAGGTATATGCTACGCCGCCGACGGGCGGAAAGCTGTTCACGAAAAAACCAGCAGACGCCGGCACCCAACAGGAGATTGACACTACCGAAGAGCAGGCTCGAGCTGTACAAACCTACAAAGGGTAGTAGTAAAAAAGGAAACAGCAAGGTGGCGCCGAGGGCGCCGAGATAATCGAAGCCGAGCACGTTAGCGAGGTTATCCTTGAGTGGAGAGTAGGTCTTCATCACCCGTGCCAAAAGGGGAATCTCCACCCCCGTCAGGCACCCGATGCTAAATACAATGGCCAGCATGGTCCACTGGTACTGGGCATTGGTCTGAAAACGGAACAGGAAGTAGAGCAGGGGAACGGACAGTCCGCCCAGCAAGCCCAGGACCACCTCCGCGCGTACGAAGGCCTCCAGCTCGCGCCCCTCCACGTAACGCGTCAGGAAGGACCCCACACCCATCGCGCACATGTACACACCGATGGTGAGCGAAAACTGCTTAACGCTGTCGCCGAGGAAGTAAGCACTGGTCGTACTGATCAGTAACTCGTAAACGATGGAGCACAAGCCCGCCAGAAAGACGGTAACGATCAGCAATACCTTTTCAGTGCGGGGGACGGACAATACAGACGGGGCTTCGGGGCGGCCAAAGGTACGGGAAATAGTACCTTGGGGTTCCGTTCCCTGACACCCTCCCCTATGCAACCTACCCGTCCCCTGCTCCTTCTCGCCGTATCGGCCGGCCTTAGCCTCGGGCTGCTTCGCTGCACCACCGAAAGTGAACCGACCCAGGGCGTAATTACTACCGTTCGTGAAGTGGAGCCGAACGAATACAAGATCGCCGACGAGCAGACCGTAGCCAACGTGGCCGACAGCCGGGTGATCGTCAACGGATTAGCGGGCACCTCCGACACCTTTACCCTGGATCAGGTGAAGGCCATCGAGGAAACCCAACCGGAGAACTCGGAGGCACGCCGACCCTTCCGTTCCGCCGGCCTGGGCTTCTGGGGATTCATCATGCTGAACCGCATGGGCCGTACGCCCTCCGCCAGTGCCTATACCAATCAGGCGGCCTATCAACGTGCCACCAATACGACCGGTAGCAATCTTTCCCGTACCTCGCGGGCCCGCAGCGGTTTCGGACGCAGCGGCGGCTCCTCAACGCGCTCCTTTGGTGGATGACCGATTGATCGACGCCCCACAGCGACCCGAACGCTTCGCCCGTAAGCGCGGCCTGGACTACTTCACCACCGGAGAGAATCACGACTACCTGGCCGATGAGATCCTGTTGCTCCGCTCACAAGAAGCCGATGCCGCACTAGCCGCCGGAGACACCGCCTACGGTCTGCTACGGGACACCGCGCGCCGCTGCCTCACCGATCCAAACCGACTGGCGAAACTTGGGATACCGGACTGGTGCCGGCCTCTACTCGAATGGTCGGTCGAAAACGAATGGGACGACTTCCTCTTCGGCCGCTTCGACCTGGCGGGAGGAGTCGACGGTCACCCGCTCCAGCTCCTCGAATTCAATGCCGATACCTGTAGCCTGCTGCCCGAGACCGGCATGCTGCAACCCGAAGTACTCCGCAAGAATAAGGTGAAACAGCCCGCCCCCAACAACCTCATCGGAAGCCTGGAAGCACGCTTACGCGCGATCGGCGACGCCCGTAAGGGTACCCACGGCCTGTTCGCCCACCTGGGCTACCCGGAAGACGAGCTGAACGTAGACTTCCTTGCCGACCGGGCCAGGGCCGTGGGATGGAAGCAAGTCCTCACCGCTCCCCTGCCGGACGCCACCTTCGACCCCGATAACGGGCTGGCCGCCGATCCAAAGCCGGGAAAAACCACCCGCTACTACTACCTCATGAAGTTTTTCCCGTGGGACTGGATCGCCCTGGAGGAATCCGCCCTCTGGGAGATGCTGGAGGAAATGATCGTCAAGCACTTCGTACGCGTGGTAAATCCCGCCTGGACGATGCTGCTGCAGTCCAAAGCCCTGCTCGCCTACGCCTGGCAGGATAATCCGGGACATCCGCTGCTATTACCCACCGCCTTCGATCCGGCCGACCTGCCCAACCCCCGGCTGGGCTACGTACGCAAGCCAGTCTTCGGTCGCAACGGCGAAAATGTCATGGTGAGCCTGGACGGCCGTCGGTCCGACGCGACCCGCGACGGGGACTACGGCGACCTACCGGTGGTGTATCAGCAACTGGCCTCCTTTGCTACCGATAGCGAAGA
>JBASAV010000696.1:0-2721 GCA_049650785.1 Lewinella sp.
GCTCAGGGTACTGGATAGCGCCCCGGTGATCTGCGATTGACCCAGAGGAAGGTTCTGCAGCATGCTGCCCCCACTGCTGCCCCCCGCACCGCGGGTGGCCCCGCCGCCGCGGGTCGTGGAGTCCTGGGCTACGGAGGTGGAGTCGCTGGCTCCCCCGCCTCCCAGCATGGGCACCTGGGCCTGGGCTTTTTCAATCTGTTCGGTCAGGCGATCCTCGATCTCCGGCCAGTTCTCGGCGAAGCTGGCCGCCTGCTGGCCGATCGCGAAGAAAAGCGCGGCGAAAAACAGCATCAGTACGAATACGGCTCCGGCAATCGCGAAGCCCGGTTTCCACCCCCAACTGCGCAGTTTGTTATCGATGGGATCGAGCAGTACGGCGATCAGTCCGGAAACGGTGAGCAGCAGCAGGACGGACTTGCCGTAGTACAGGATCGCGACAACGCCGAAGATGGCGATAAGGCGGAGTACGAATCCAACCAGCTTCGGAGAGACTTTCATAAACGGGGGTATTTGTCTTTTGATAGGTCGATCGGGGTGGCTCTGTTCACTCCGCCGTACTTTTGCTCCGCATCCAAAGCCCGATACCGTGGTCGACCAAGTAACTTTTCGCCTTCAAGCCCGCCCCCGCGGTTTTCACGTTGTTACCCGCGAAATCATGGAGCACCTCCCGGCTCTTCCCCAGAGCGGCCTGCTCCACCTCTTCATTCAGCATACCTCGGCGGCCATCACCGTCAACGAAGCGGCCGACCCCGACGTCCTCACCGACTTCGAATCGATCTTCAATAAGATCGTGCCGGAGAACATGCCCTTCCTCGTCCATACCCTCGAGGGGCCCGATGATATGCCGGCACACATCAAGGCAGCCATGATCGGCAACAGCATTACCCTGCCCATTACGGGTGGACGTCTGAATCTCGGTACCTGGCAGGGGGTTTACCTCTGCGAGTTTCGCAACCGCGCCTCAGCCCGCGGCCTGGTGGCCACGATCTACAGCTAATAGCGCACGCCAGTTGCGGTAGCCGTAGACCGCCATGATCACGTAGAGCACCATGAGCAACGCAAATAGGAGGGCGCCGGAGCGCAGGTAAATAAAGAAGTAAGCAGTATCGAGGATCACCCAGTACAACCAATTCTCTAGGCGGCGGGCAATCAGCAGAAAGGTGGCAATCACGCTCATCACGGTGGTAGTCGCGTCCGCATACGTGCTCGTGGCATTCGTATAGGAACCGACCACCGCCCCCAGTAGCAGTCCCCCCAACACGCCTAGCCCGATCGTGAGGGCGTGCTCCCGCAACGACATGTGCCCAATACCGGACTCCGGCGGGGAATCCGCGATGGCCAGATCGTCCAGGGTATTCTCCGCGGGCGGCGACGGATCATTACGCTGCCATTTGTAAATCCCGACACCGGCCATGATCAGATAAAACACCTGCAGCAACGCATCCGATACGAGGCGGTACACCACGAAGGACTGATAGGCCCAGAGCGCCGCACTGACGGCCGCGAACAACCAGCACCAGTTGTTGTCCCGTGCGGCCAGGTACACATACACCAGGGCGGTAAGGGTAGCCAGCCACTCGATGGCATCGGTGTTGGCAGCCTCGGTGAATAGTTCCTCCACCGACGGTTACAGGCTCACCGTCATCAACTTCCCAAAGCGTTGGACCCGCTGGTCTATCTGCTCCTGATCCAGCGTTTGCATACGGCGGGTACCGAAGTCCTCCACCACGAAGCTGGCCATGGCCGAACCGTGGATGACGGCCCGCTTCAGGTTTTCAAAACCGAGATCTTCGGTGGCGGCCAGGTAGCCGATCATCCCCCCGGCGAAGGTGTCTCCGGCACCGGTGGGATCAACCACCTTGGGCAGTAGGAGCGCGGGAGCGGAAAAAAGGTTTTCCCCCTCGAAGAGCAGGGCACCGTGCTCGCCTTTCTTGATGACGAGGATACGCGGACCCATTTCCACGATCTTGGCGGCGGCCTTTAGCAGGCTGAGTTCGCCGCTAAGCTGACGGGCTTCCTCGTCGTTGATGATCAGCAGGTCGATGCGCTTAAGGACCGCCTTTAGATCTTCGAGCGCAATGTCCATCCAAAAATTCATGGTGTCTAGTGCCACCAGCTTCGGCCGGTCGGCCATTTGATCGAGCACCTTTGACTGGACGGCGGGCGTCAGGTTACCCAGCATCACGTAGGGAGCCTTTTGGTAGCTCTCCGGTACTTTGGGGTCGAAGTCAGCCAGTACGTTCAGTTGGGTATCCAGCGTATCGCGGCCCATCATGTCGTCGTGGTAGCGGCCCGCCCAGTAGAAAGATTTGCCATCCTCAATGACCTCCACCCCTTCGAGGTCCGAGCCCCGACGCTTCAGATCGGCCAGAAAGTCGTCGTTGTAATCGCCGCCGATGACCGAGACCAGTTGTACGGGTTGGACAAAGTGCGTAGCGGCCATCGCGATGTAGGTGCAGCTGCCCGCCTCGATCATTTTCACCTCCCCGTAGGGGGTGTAGACATCATCAAATGCAAGGGTACCGACTGCGAGCAAGCTCATAAAGATTATTTTTGGGGCCGCAAAGATTGCAAAATAAAGCCGGACGACGTAAATTTGCGTCCGCTTAGCGCTTATGGCGTTGGCGTAAAGATTTTGCCTCAGTAGCTCAGTTGGTTAGAGCGGCGGACTGTTAATCCGTAGGTCAAAGGTTCGAGCCCTTTCTGAGGCGCCTATAAAGG
>JBASAV010000697.1:0-5397 GCA_049650785.1 Lewinella sp.
GACGAGCAGCATGTCCTTACCCAGGGTGGGGAAGGGGACCTCGAAGTAGTAGTCGTCGCCTACCCGATGGACGGTAAATACTCCCTCGTCCGTCACGGCATCATCCGTAACCACCTCTTCGTAGTCCTTGAACTTCTCCTTCTTCTTTTCCTGGGTGCTGGCAGTCGCGGTCGTATCTACGGCGGCAACATTTTCCGCGTTGGGCGTTTCCTGGGGAGGTTTGACTGTCCTGCAAGCAAAGAATAGGAGAAGGCAAAGGGGCAGGTAACGCATGGTAGGGGATTAATCTTCGTAGTCAAAATCTTCAGTAAGGTTACCAACCATCACTGAAAAAGTTCCTTCTTCGGTGGTCCACTCGTTATTCACGCCGATGAAAGCTAAATCAGCGGCGGTGAGTGTAAAGCTCACGTCGCGGTACTCTCCGGGTTCCAAATGAATTTTAAGAAAACCCCGCAGCCGGCGAGCGCTCGGTGTGATGGAGGCGACCTGATCGGTGGTATACAGCAAGACGGAGTGTTTGCCCGCACGGTCGCCCTGGTTAGTTACCCGCAGGCTTATGCTCAGCGTATCATTGGGGTTTAGTACGCGGCTGCTGATCTTCAGATCGCTGTAGGCAAACTCGGTAAAGGATAGTCCGTAACCGAATTCAAAAAGAGGGTTGAAATTTCCGTTCAGCGCTTCGGTAGATTTGTGGTCGTAGGTAACCAGCGCGTTTGGGTGTCGGGGGTAGGTTAGCGGAAGTCGCCCGCTTGGGTTGACCCGCCCCGATAGGATTCCGGCAATGGCATCTCCTCCGCGGGGGCCCGGATAGCCGGCGAAAAGCACGGCCTTGGATTGCCCGGAAAGCTGAGTCATCAAGCGCGGCCGGCCGGCCGTCATGACGAGCACGATCGGTTTCCCAGTAGCGTGCAGGGCGGCAAACAGATCACGTTGCGCCCGGGGTAGAACGAGGGTATTGATGTTACCGGGGTCCTCCGTGTAGCTAAGTTCTCCGATACAAAGGACAATCACATCGGCATCCTCGGCGGCGGCCACGGCGGCATCCACGTTAGCCAGCGAATCAAAGGTGGCACCGGCTACATATTCTACTCTCCCGGGGAACTCTTCGACGAGGGCCTCCTTGATCGTATTGTAGTCGCCGAGGTACTGGTCTGCCTCCGTGCCCTGCCATCCGTAGGTCCATCCGCCGTTAAGACTGCGCATATTGTCCGCCGTGGGCCCCACTACCAGAAGGCGTTGCTCGGCCTTGATGGGAAGCGGTAGCCCGTCGTTCTTGAGCAGTACGATGGATTCCTCGGCGGATTGCAGCGCCTTGCGCGCGAACTGCTCGCTGCCAAAGTCCGGAAAGGCCTCCGGGTCCCACACCTGTTGCTCATACAGCCCCAGGGCCACCTTGACGGCCAAAATTCGCGCCACGGACGTGTCGATTCGGCCCATGCTGACCTCTCCTTCCTGTACGAGTTCCATCACGACTTCAGGAAATTCGGTGGTTACCGCGGTCATGCTCATGTCCAATCCCGCATCGATGGCCATTTTTACGGCACCCTTCAGGTCCTCGGCGACCTTATGCCTTTCGTAGAGGTATCGCACGTCTTGCCAGTCTGATACCAACAGGCCCTCAAACCCAAGTTCACCCCGCAGGATCTCGGTCAGCAGGTGGTGGTTGACATGGGTCGGGATACCGTTGACTTCTCCCGAGTTGACCATGATGGTCAGAGCGCCACTATCAATGGCGGCGGCAAACTGGGGCAGGTAGTATTCCCGTAGTTGCCGCTCGGGCAGGTAAGCCGGGGTGCGGTCGCGGCCGCTGGCCGGAGAGCCATAACCCGTAAAGTGCTTGAGACAGGCGACCACTTGAGTCTGATCGCTGACGTCGTCACCTTGATACCCCTGAAGCATGGCTAATCCGAACCGTTTATTGACGTAGATGTCCTCCCCGAAGCTTTCCCAGTTACGCGGCCAGGCGGGTTGCCGGCCCACGTCCATCGCCGGACTGAAATTCCAGGGAATGCTGGCTGCCTTCATCTCGTAGGCCGTTATGCCCGCCAGTTCGGAAGCAAGATCCGTGTTGAACGTGGCGGCAACATTCATCGGTTGGGCGTAGAGAGTTGCGCCAGCTACGTAATTCACGCCGTGTATCGCGTCCTGGCCGTATAGCAAGGGGACGCCGGTAGTCTCCATGGCCCGGGCTTGGAGGCGTCCGATGTAGTCGTGGTATTCCTGGCGGGTGGGGAAGCTTCGGCTTGGATGGTTCAGTATCGAGCCAATTTCAAGCTGGCCGATGATACGGTCAATTTTACTGCTGTCCATGACCGGCGGCACGGTCAGAACGTAAGTGGGGCCCTCAAAAACCAGGTCGACGGCCACCTGGGTCATCTGCCCGGCTTTCTGCTTGAGGGTGAGCCGGCGAAGTTCGGACTGGACGAACGAATTCTCCTCTTCGCTTAGGAAAGAGAAGCGGAGCGTTCCGTCGGAAGAGTTGTTTTGCGCCGCAGCGCAGGAGAAAATGAATATCGTGAAAAGCAGCGCTGCCAGGTATCGCATATAGACCATCGTTAGCCGCTAAGCTAACAATTGCCGGCCTATCTATCTAGCAGGCCGTCGGCAACGGACCGATCGTTAGCCAGGCGGGGTACCTTATTCTGACCGCCTAGCTTACCCTGACCCCTCATATAATCGCGGAAGGCACCCAAGGGTAGCGGGGTGAGAACCAGCGGACGAAGGATTTTTCCTTCGATCAGATCCCGGTAGTACAAATTTTCCTCCACCATCGCCCGGTCGAGTGCCGTGGCAAAGGCCTCGGTGTTCTCGGGCGCCTTGCTGAATTCCACCAGCCACTCGTGGTAGGGTAGACCTGCCGTGGGATTCACCTGCGGGGCTACGGTGAATTCGGTGACCTCCGCACCGAAGCGACCGGCAACCGAGCGTAGGGCCGACTCCACTTCCTTACCGATAACGTGCTCCCCGAAGGCGGAAATGAAGTGCTTGATCCGACCCGTCACACGGATACGGTGGGGTGCCAGGTCCACGAATTCTACCGTGTCGCCGATGTTATACGCCCACAGCCCCGCGGTTGTAGAAAGGAGTATCGCGTAGTTGACGCCCACCTGAACCTCGCCGAGGGAAAGCCGCTGGGGTTGGTCATCAAAGATCTGGTCGGCGGGGACGAACTCGAAAAATATGCCGCTACCGGTGTTAAGTAGTAGCCCGGGCTCCGTCTGGCTATCCTGAAAGGCAATGAATCCCTCGCTGGCGGGATACGTTTCCACGCTGGGGATGCGCTCACCAACCAACCGCTCCAGACTTTCCCGGTACGGCTCGAAATTGACGCCCCCGTAGACAAACATCTCCAGATTGGGAAATAATTCCTTTACGGTATCCTTACCGCTCCGGGCAAGGAGCCGCTCGTAGTACATCTGGACCCACGGGGGAATACCGCTGATCATGCGCATGTCGGCGTGGAGAGTCTCGTCGACGATGGCCTCCAATTTTGTTTCCCAGTCTTCTATGCAATTGGTAGCGTAGCTCGGCAGTTGATTCGTCCGTAGCCACGCCGGAACCTCGTGATTCACAATACCGGAAAGCCTGCCCGTCGGGATACCGTTGGTCGAACCCATCTCCGGACTGCCACTAAGAAAGATCATCTTGCCGTCCAGCCAGCGCGCATGCCCCGTCTCTGCTACGTAATTAAACATAGCGTTGCGGGCGGACCCAAAATGGTTGGGCAAACTATCCCGGGTAAGGGGTATGTACTTGACCCCACTGGTAGTACCACTCGTCTTCGCCAGATACCGCGGTACACCCGGCCACGTGACATTCTTTTCGCCCGCCGTGATCCGGTCGGCATAGGGTTTGAACTCCTCATAGTCGCCTGCCGGGATTTGACGCCTGAAATCAGCATAGGTCTCAATACGTCCAAAATCGTGGTCTTGGCCGAACGCTGTGTTACGCGCCGTACGGATCAGGTCTTTGCGGATTTCTTCCTGAATCTCTACGGCCAGGATGGCGCGGTAGCGCAGGCGGCGGCGCAGGTATCGGGCTACGGGGCGGAGCAGCGTTGATTTAGGCAAGGATTAAGGTATTCTGAGTTCGTAACTGTTTCCGCGACTCACGGTAAGGTTTCCGGTGATTAGCCAGGGATTGTAAAGCTTGAGCATCCGGTAGGTGGTCCCTTGTTGCCGGGCAAAGTCACCTAAATTGGAAATGGACGTGTCTACGGTTACGGTCCGGTAGTCATCAAGCAGCGGGTACTGTTCTTCTTCCGGCACCCGGTAACCAAATTCCTCGGGTCGTTCCATAATGGCCTTGAGCGCTACGATACGGAAAAGATACTGCATGGTTTCGCGGTTGATGTCCAGGTCGTAGAGTTCCTCTGCCCGTTGGCGTTCGAGCCATTTCTTCAGGTTGGGTCCGCCCATATTATAGGCCGCAGCGACTTTGTTCCAGTCACCGAAGTCTTCGTAATAGTCGCGGAGGTAGGCAGCGGCTGCCCGGGTGGCCTTTTCGATGTGGAACCGCTCGTCCACCTCATCGTTGACTTCCAGGCCGTAAGCACGACCGGTAGGGGCCATAAATTGCCACACGCCCTTGGCCCCGGCCGGGCTGACGGCTTCCGTCAGGGTACTTTCCGCCGCAGCCAGGTACTTGAGATCATCCGGAACTCCTTCCTCGGCCAGAATACGCTCGATGATGGGAAAGTAGCGGGCTTTCCGCTTCAGTAGCAAAAGGGTGTTGCGGTGGAAGTAAGCATTACGCATCAGTTCCAGGTCCAACCGCTCCCGCACGTCGAAATTATCCATCGGTAGCTCTTTGCCTGCAAATGAAAACGGACCGGTCAGGTCGATCGGGTGTACCATTTGGGGCAAGCCGTCATCTATAGCGGCTGTCAGCGGAGAATACTCTCCCGTTGATTCGTCAGTCCTGGTACTTGATAAAACAAGCCAGGCGAGCAAAAAAACCAGCCCGAATCCTACACCTCCGAGTAATGCTTTCATAAATTTTCTAAATTGTGCCGTGTTGGGCATGTAACGATCGGACCTAAAACATAATTTTTACGCATATTGCGGCCGGTAACATAACAAGCCAAATACCACGCAGGCTTTTTTTTTGAAAAAAAGTTTTGCTCCGCTCCCGATAGTTTTCGGGAGCATCAATATCAAATTCTTCCACGCCCGTGTCGGCAAAAAGAGATAGACAAGACGTGCTGCTCGAGCTCCTTCGCCAGAAGGACGAGGCTGGTATGCGCTACCTCTTTGAACACTACGGTGGAGCACTCAACAACATAATCGGTCAAATTGTCACCGATAATGGAACCGCCCAGGAGGTACTGCACGACGTGCTGTTACGGGTCTGGAACAACATCGATCAATACGAGGAAAGCAAAAGCAGACTGTTTAC
>JBASAV010000698.1:0-5691 GCA_049650785.1 Lewinella sp.
AGGTAGATGTGCGTATAGTTGTCTTCGGCTTCGAACCGGATGATATCCGGAATCTTGACGAAGTGATAACCATCGACGGCGCCAATGGGCATCTTCTCGAAAACATTTGGCTGCTTTTGGTACATGCGCATCGCATCCAGCCTTTCTTCCGTCCGTGCCTGACCCCTTGGCCGGATCCGGTCCACGGCGTCCACCAGGCGGTCCGGATCAATAGGCTTAAGGATGTACCCAATGGCCGAGTAATCGAAGGCCCGCATGGCAAACTGGTCGTAAGCAGTTACAAAGATGATATCGAAGGTTATAGGCTTGATCCGGTCCAGCATCTGAAATACCTTACCGTCACCGAGATTGATGTCGAGGAAAGCCACGTCGGGCCGGATATCCTTGCTCCCAAAGAGGATGCACCCCGATTCTACGCCGTCTGCTTCGCCGATTACTTCCACGTCGGGGCAGTGGAGGTTAAGCATTTGTTTGAGGTTTAGGAGGCCTTTGCGTTCGTCCTCGACGATTACGGCGTTCAGTAGCATAGCGGGTATGAGAGTTGACCAAAGCTACGAAAACACCGCAAGGACGGAGTCAACCTCCCGGGAAAATTCCCACAATCAACCACCTACGAGCCTACTTCTCATCAGCCGGCCGGTTCACCGGGATGCGTCCATCTACCTGTAATACGCGTGCGTTGGTAAACGAGGGATCGCTCTCCAGTCCGTAACCGGTAATGATATAGTCGGGCTGGGTAAGGACGACAAACTTATTGGTGTAGATCAGCTCACGCGATTCGTCCCAGTTCAGTTCCTCGGTTTCCAGTCGCTGCTGGTCAGCCGACTGCCAAACCACACTATCGCGAACGGTAATGACACTACTCCGACGGCGGTATACGCCATCCTTCGCTGTCAGGGTACTGGTAGTATCCTGAAATTCGTCCATAAAATACGCGACTACGCCATCAGGAAATTCCTGGCGCGGATCGCCCGGGGATAGGTAGTTGTACATACTGGGTGCTTCCAGTATAAGCCGGATGCGGGCGGAGTCGCTCCACAAAACCTGAACACCCGTTGCCACTTCGAGGTCATTATCCAGGGCATCTTCCAGGCGGGCTACGTCCGCTGGGTCATTGATGCAGCCGGTGGCGCCTAGCCCGATAAGGAGCCCGAAGATGACGTGCTTTATCCCCACAGGTTACCCGCTGTGGTAAGCCACGCGCCGTATAGTTCCGGATCTTCGGGTACGAAAGCTTGGTTGGCTTTGTAGAGATAAACAACCAGGATAACGAAGAGCAGAAGAGCGATAACGCCCCCCATGACCAAGTATCCCTTTATCCCGGCATGTTTGATTTCGTCAGACATCTATATCTATTTGGGGTGCTAAACGACGGCTTAGCGCAAATTACTACATTCGGTGCTGATCCGCTGATCCTCCACGTCCACTTCGGTGCGCAGTCCGGTGATCAGTTGTTGTGGAACGCGGCTACGGCTGCTGGTGTTGATGGCCTGCCGGGCGGAGGGGATACTGCCGCTACTGCCCGCAGGGGCGTCGGATAGCGGCTGTACCAGGTATACGCCCTGCTGACCTACGATCGGCTGGCTTACCTGCCCGGTGGCTACGCTGCTGGCGGCGGCGATGACTTTAGGCTCGGTACCGATACCCTGGGCCAGTGATTGTTGGGTGAAGGTGATACCGTTCAGGGTATCTACGGTCACATCGTACTGATTCGCCACGGCGTTCAGATCAAGACCACTCATGGATGCTGCCAGTTGACGACCCTTAAGTTGATTGCGTACGTCCGGCAAAATGCTTTCACGCACGGCAGCTAACGGGGCGACCCCTTCCGGAATCACGTTCTCGACGCCAGCAACCAAGTAGCGGTTCTCGTAAAAGAAGTTAGGATCCGTGAAAGTGTACACGAAACCACTTAGTTCTCCCTCGTCGGCGGTGAAGGCCCAGCAGATCAGGTCTCGGACATCTTGTCCGCCACCGATGCCGGGCAACTGGAAGGCACCGATATCGAGGGGTTGAGTTGTCTCGACCGTAAGCCCTTCGGCTTCGGCGGCCTCCTTCAGTTCCTGGAGGCTACCCTTGCCGGTGAGAAACTCTTCCGCGCGCTGTCGAATAGCGTCTTCCGAGTCCTTACTGGGTACCATGGGTTCGGATACGTAAGACACCTTAGCGCGGGTTTCCGTTTCGGCACTACGGCCGGTGACCTGCACCAGTTGCACGCCGTCCTGAGTGCGGACTTTGTACCACTGACCAATCTCTCCCGTAACGAAGGCTACTTTTTCGACGGCGGGGGCCAGCTGTCCGGGAGCTACATCTTCCTGAACGCCGGAGGAGGCCAGCGTGCGCGTATCCCGGTTGAACTCGTCGGCCAACTCGGTAAAGTTCCCGTCGTCCTCCCGGAGTACGGTCAGGAGGCTATCGACAAGCCGATTCGCCGCCGTGAACTGCGTGGGGATCGTCGCATTACGCTTGATGGTCCGTACGCTCACGCTTTCCGGGTACTCCCGGCGATCGATCAGCTTAACCAGAGCCATGAGGCTTCCTTCTACGAAGGGACCGTAAACTTCGCCGGTTTGCATATCCTCCATGATCGTGCCGGCCACGGAGACGGGCAGCTGATCCTGATTGACGTATGCACCGGTGTACGAACCATTGGCGGTTAGGGCAAAAAGACTGTCTCCCCGGGGGGAGGTGTTACGCCATTCCGTAGCCAGCTCGTTTAGGGTCGAACGGACGGCCGTAGAATCTTCTGGAGTAGCATCAACGCTGAAACTTAGGTAGGAAAGCTGACGTGTTTCCTCCAGATTGTCGAAGGTGCTGCGCCGCTCGTCCATGTAAGTCTGCAGGTCGTTGTCACTGACTTCAACCGCATCATTGTCAAGCTCGTCAAAGGGAACACGCACGATGGCTACCCGGCGGCTGGCGGTCATGGCGTCCGCGTAGTCCTGAGCCATCCATTCGGGAGCGTACATCGCCTTCGATACGAGGGCGGTCAGTTTCTCCTGTAGACGTTGCGAGCTTACGCGGCGATTTTGGTAGCGCCAAATATCCACGAAGTTGGGCGGCAGTTCGCCGGCCTGAATCCCATCATCAATACTGTTTTCTTGAATACGCGTCCGTACGCCCTGCAGGAGCTGAGCGTTGACCTGACCGGTCTGGGGGTCGCCGTAGCTCTGACGGATGATTGGACTATAGCGAGGGCCGTACGTGAGTTCTTCGAGTTCCGCATCGGAAACTTGTAGTCCCAGCCGTTCGGTTTCGTTACGGACAAGTCCTTCGGTCAGGTAGTAGCTCCACAGGTTGCTGCGATTTTCGTAGGCATCTGCCGAACTGTTGGTCACGGCCAGGGTCCGTTCGAAATCATTACGCTCGATCTCAATTTCACCTACGCGGGCCATCATAGCCTCCACCGGTCCGATCGGGCCGCTACTGCCACTGTTTAGGATGTCGGATAGGACGAAAAGCGCGATACCCCCTCCGATGAAGAGCAGTACGATGAGTGGGTTACTTCTAATTTTGCCAATAAGTGCCATAGGGAACTTCTAAATTTTACCATCTCCTTGCGGATCGGGGCGCGAAGATACTAATTATTGTTCGGTCAAAAAGGTCTGCTCTCCTTCAAAGTAAGCACGATGCCTGTATTTGCGCGTGCCTCAGAAATCCAACAGGCGTTCGTATACCTTGTCCACGGGTAGGCCCATAATAGTAGGGTAGGTGCCCTCGATCCGGTTGATCTTGGCCAGGCCGATCCATTCCTGAATAGCGTACGCCCCGGCTTTGTCGTAGGGCTGGTAAGTATCCACGTATGCCTCGATTTCATCCTGCCTGATCACATTCATGTGTACGTAGGCCGTGCTACTGAATACCAGTTGCTTCTGGGCCGACTTCAGACAGCATCCCGTAACCACGGTGTGCCGACTTCCGGACAGGAGGCTCAGTGTTTCTATGGCGTGGTCCCGATCCCGTGGTTTGCCGAAGATTTCATCGTCCACGATGACCACGCTATCCGCTGTCAATAAAACTTCCCCCGGAGCCTGTAGCAAATGCGTCGATTTCTCCGCCTTCAACCGGGCTAGATAAGGAGCAACTTTCAAGACCGGGGTATCGGGGGGATACACTTCCTCCACCTCCGTGGTACGGATCGTAAAGGGTATCCCTGCCTGCTCGAGCAGATAGCTCCGGCGCGGGGATTTACTGGCTAAAATCAGGGAGATATGCGAAGGCAGGAACATTAGGAATAGGTGGTTTGGCCGAACAGAATCCGCTCGACGTCCTCGCAGATGATGTGACCGAGCAGCAGGTGCCCTTCCTGGATACGGGGGGTGTCCGTACTCGGAATATTGATAAGAATATCCACTAAGTGTCCGAGTTCTCCACCACTGGCTCCGGTCATAGCTACCAGCGTGCACCCGGCCCGCTTGCCCGCCACGGCGGCGGCCAGTACGTTGCGGCTGTTGCCGCTGGTACTGATGAGGACGAGGACGTCGCCGGCCCGGCCCATAGCGGTGGTAAGCCGTGAGAAGGCATGGTCGTATCCGTAGTCATTAGAGACCGCCGTTAGAAAACTGGTATTGACGTGCATGGCCTCGGCAAACAGGGGCGGTCGGTCCAGGTAGAAGCGCCCGCTTAGCTCCGCGGCCAGGTGTTGGGCGTCGGCGGCCGACCCCCCGTTGCCGCAAAACAGAACCTTACCCCCGTTGCGGAAGGTCGTCACGCACGCCTGCGTAGCCTGCTCCAAGCGGCTGAGTAGCCCGTTGTCCGTCAGCATTCGTTGTTTGACATCGATGGCGGCCTGGATTCTTTCGCGGGACATAGTGACTAGGTATAAATAATCAGGGCCACGCCGGGAAGGCGTGGCCCTGATAAGCACAAAACTACGAATTGTGAAACCGATTACATCTTCATGAAAGGCTTCACGGTTTCGCGGTTGCCTTCGATGACCTGTACCCGGTACATTCCGCGTGGCAGGTCAAATACCTCGACGCGAACGTTCAGCAGGTCACTTTCCTTGTTGAACTGCAGATCGCGAATCTGGCGACCATTCATGTCCAGCAGACGCAGCGTTACCTCGCCGGTGTAATCGCTGGTCAGATCCAGGTTAAAGGCATCGACGGTGGGGTTCGGGTAAACGGCCACTACGGGTTCGGCTCCCATTTCCAGGTTGTTGGTCTCCGGCGTATCGCTATCGACAGTGCTGCCCGGCATGGTCATCATCATGGTCATATCCGTGCTGCTGCCCGTGGTACAGTTGTTGGCGGAGGCTCCGTTTCCGGAGGGTAGTGCCTTATCGAGCGAAAGAATCACCTTATCGATTCCGGTCCGCGTTTCGCGGTTGGCGATGGTAATGGTGTGCGATCCGGTTGACAGATTGAATGTGACGACTTTACCATCGTGGTTCACCTGCCGCCATTCGAAGCCGTTCGTGAGTAGGGCGTCTCCGCCTATCTCCTGCCACATCTTCACCCAGTTGCCGTTGTCTACTTGCACCCAGACCGAGTTGCTGCCAACGTCTGGCGCCAGCATGCGCATGAACAGATGGTAGGTGCCGGGTGTGCCGACACTGACCTGATACTTCAGTAACTGAGACGCATCACCGGCCGGTGGGGAGGAGGTTTTATTGCTACTCGTATTCATCATGAAGGAGCCGTTGGAAGCGTTTCGATCGGATACCTTTTCCCACTTACTACCCAGGCT